>NZ_JBQCVG010000008.1:0-132941 GCF_051958615.1 Neisseria sp. P0009.S008 | reverse complement strand
GCTTTGGTATCTGCCGCTACCGCTTTAGCATCTGCCGCTTCAGCTTTCGCTACCGCACCATCAGCTTTGGTATCTGCTTGACTTGCTAAATTGTAAGCATCGTCTGCACGGCCTTTAGCTGCGACTGCTTTATCATCCGCCGCTTTCGCTGCATCTTTAGCTTCACCTGCTTTGGTGTCTGCCGCAGCTGCCGCTGTCTTAGCTTCACCCGCTTTGGTATCTGCCGCTACCGCTTTAGCATCTGCCGCTTCAGCTTTCGCTACCGCACCATCAGCTTTGGTATCTGCTTGACTTGCTAAATTGTAAGCATCGTCTGCACGGCCTTTAGCTGCGACTGCTTTATCATCCGCCGCTTTCGCTGCATCTTTAGCTTCACCTGCTTTGGTGTCTGCCGCAGCTGCCGCTGTCTTAGCTTCACCCGCTTTGGTATCTGCCGCTACTGCTTTAGCATCTGCCGCTTCAGCTTTCGCTACCGCACCATCAGCTTTGGTATCAGCTGCTACCGCTTTAGCATCTGCCGCTTCAGCTTTCGCTACCGCACCATCAGCTTTGGTATCTGCCGCTACTGCTTTAGCATCTGCCGCTACAGCTTTATCGTCTGCTGCTTTCGCTGCATCTTTAGCTTCGCCTGCTTTCGCTAATGCATCTGCTGCATCTGTTGCCGCTTTACCGGCTTTAGTATCAGCTGCTACCGCTTTAGCATCTGCCGCTTCAGCTTTCGCTACCGCACCATCAGCTTTGGTATCTGCTTGACTTGCTAAATTGTAAGCATCGTCTGCTCGTTTTTGTGCTTTACCCGCTTTGGTATCTGCTGCCGCTGCCGCTTGTGCTGCTTCGCCTGCTTTCGTTAAAGCTTGACCCGCTTTAGTGTCTGCCGCAGCTGCCGCTGTCTTAGCTTGACCCGCTTTAGTGTCTGCCGCAGCTGCCGCTGTCTTAGCTTCACCCGCTTTGGTATCTGCTGCCGCTGCCGCTTGTGCTGCTTCGCCTGCTTTCGTTAAAGCTTGACCCGCTTTAGTGTCTGCCGCAGCTGCCGCTGTCTTAGCTTCACCTGCTTTCGTTAAAGCTTGACCTGCATCGTTCTTCGCTGCTGCTGCGTCTGATTTCGCTTTTGTCGCATCTGCTTGTGCTGATACAGCCTTAGCATCCGCTGCATTCGCTTTATTTAATGCGTTATTGGCTGCTGTATTTGCCGTAGTTGCTAAGCTATGCGCTGCATCTGCGCGTGCTTGTGCTGCAACCGCTTTATCATCTGCCGCCTTCGCTGCTTTCGCCGCTTCAACTGCTTTAAAGTACGCGTTACCTGCCGACTGCCCAACAGCGTATAACTGAGAACCATTCACTGCATCGGTAGAATTTGCATCATAGTACCCTGGAGCCACATGTTGAATTCGACGAGTATTCGTTGCATTACCAACCGTAACAGCCCCCGAAACACCAGTACCACCCGCAAATCTGGCTCGTGTGCCATCGTGTATTAACTGCTCAAGGTAATCAGAAGTCCCTGCAGTACGCCCCTCCGTTTTAATATTTATAGCTACCTTTTCACCAACACCTTTCGCTTCAACTTCTGAACCATCGCCCAAATATACAGAGTTATTGACATTCGCGGTAATGCCGCTGCCCAATACTTGGGTGTTCGAAGCTGTTACAGTATTTCTGTTACCCACAACTTGAGTATCAGCAACATTGCCGCTGGTGTTAATATCACGCCCCATTAATGTCGCATTAGTCAAACGACCGGTTATAGTGGCGTTATTCACTGTAAGAACCGAATCATTTACCGTAGCTCCGTTAAAGGTAGTGTTATAACCTTGTGTTAACGTGTTTGAAATTGCTGAATTGCTTGATTTGATATTCTGACCGAAGGTTGGAGCACCACTAAGATTAGAATTATGAAGTGCAATTCCTTGACCAAATAATGGGTTAGATGTTGATGAGGCTGTTACATTGATATCTTGACCAACATAGTTAACCTTCTCTGTATTTACAGTTGCACCTGTGCTATCAAAGTTGATATTGTTACCAACTAAGGCCCCTCCAAGAGCATTGTTTTGTCTGGTTACGCTAATCGTAGTACCGGAAACCAACATCTCATTGATATCTCCAGTAGAATTGATATTAATATTGGTACCGGTAATACTTGAACGATTCAACACAGCACGCTTAGCAGAGCTATTAAGGTTTACAGTAATGCCATGACCATTCACTGCACTATCCTGAGCTTTAATGCCTCTAAAAACAAAATTAGAGGCAGTCATCATAGAGTTAGATTGCTCCTCTGACAAATGTTTAATGTTATTACCCATAAGAGTAGCTTGATTAAGACCGTCCACTTTATTATTTGTGAGGCCACCAAAGTAGATATCACTACCAATAACTTGTGACTTTACATACTGACTTTGTTTTTTGCCTCTCGGTTTATCCTGGTTATATCTATCATCAATAGATTTCCCCAAAAACACAGATTGCGGAGCAATACCGTGATCAATATTAATGCCGTTACCAAGAGCCATAGCAACCGTACCATTAAGCCTAGAGGACTCCCCAATAACAACAGTAGAACGCCCTCCCGCATAAGTGTCATTGCCCAAAGCAAGCAATGCATTAGGTTCTTGGCCTTGAGCTTTCTCTCTCGTCCCTTGCTGAGCGACAACAGGTGTCTCATGCTTGTCAGCGGCTTGAGCCGTTTGACTTAAACTGAATAAGGTTACCGCAACGCCACCAATCACCATGGCATTTGCAGCCGCTTTACCTAAGCTATACAGTGTAAAAGAGGTACTTCCTTCTTCCTCCACCACCGTACTTTGCTTAGCATTTTTGCCTGAAGAAGAGGCTTTTACATGCCCCTTGGCAAGTTCAGATACGGCAACCCAAGCCTCCTGGGCCGCGTTCCAAACGATCTTGTATATTTTATTCATAACAGTGAATCTCCTTACTGTATATACATTTATCTAACCTAAGTGCGCTGCTCATTTAAGAAAATGCTAAAAACACACTTTAATAAATAAACAATCACACCAATCTGATACTTTTATACTTTTTTGCAATTCCCGTGCGGACAATTAAATGTGCACAAAAGTTTCACAAAAATGTAACCTATTCTATACTCTTTTCTCACTCAAAGATAGGTGTAGAAATCAACAGTGTTGTTTACACTTTTGGCTTGGCAGGGTAATCATAGACAAGCAGAAAGGTTGATAATGTAATGGGAAATAAAATCTACTTTAGCCAAATTCAGGCTAAAATCGACCGCTTGCAGCGTGAACGAACACAGGTACTAGAACATCTTGAATTAGTTGAACGAAAAATCAAAAAACTCAACGATGCTCTTGAAGTGATGGAAGATGAAGCCTTAACCGATGAATACGATACTGAGGTTTATTCATATCGAACCTACAAACATAGATTCCGTGGGAAATTAAGACCAATGGTCTTAGCGGTACTTAAAGCTCAACCCGACCATTATTTCACGGTCAATGAAATTACTGAGATTGTCTTAATAAAAGACAGACAAGACCCTATCGTTCGTCCGAAGCATATGGTTTCGGTGCGTGGCGCGTTAAAACATTGGCTGACAAAAGGCGTAGTAGAACGACTAGAAAGAGGCGTAACCGATGTCAAATGGCGACTGAAACAAAAATAGCGGTATTTCTACCGCTATTTTAATGGCTTTAACCGCCAAAACTTCAATCCACTTTCAACGATTCCTCTTTTACACAATTTAACCAGTATTCGATTGACTGTCTTATAGTGTTTATCGTCCATATCAACAAATTGTGGTTTTCCCAACAATGCTAAGCTCTTTTCAGCAATCTCCCCACAAAACATCCAATCAGGATTTTCACGTAAGACTTGAGCGACTAATCGCATCGTAATCAAGGGCTGCGGTTTTGGTTCTTTCGGTATATAAGGTTGAGCTAATGCGTTAATCTCTTGTGACAAACACTGCATTTGCACCGTCAGCTCATCTTGCTTTTCTTTTAGCTTTAACAGGCGTTCCACTAACTCGTATTTCAGCAACTTTTGCGCCATAATAAAAATCCCTATCGAGTTAAAATTTCAATAGGGATTTTAAGGTTTTTAATCGGTTAAATCTTTGTGCAACTGCTACATAATACCGTAAAAAACCGAAAATAATAGGCAAGAATAACGATGTAGTATAGAATTGAGTACCTATACTAAATCAATAAAGGACGTTTCAGACGGCCTTTTTCTTTGTCCGCTACTTTCACGGTAAACCAAAATGATTCATTTCAATCTGAAAAAAACAGCATTTATTTTAAGCACAGCACTTTTATCTACCGCTGTCCAAGCTTCCGGTTACCACTTCGGCACACAATCCGTTAACGCTCAAGGCACGGCCAACGCCGCCGCCGCCGAAGCCGCCGATGCATCAACCATTTTCTACAACCCGGCCGGCCTGACCAAACTTGACAGCAGCCAAATTTCCGTCAACGCCAATATCGTTTTCCCAAGCATTCATTATGAAGCGGAATCTGCGAAACACTTCCGTACGGGTGCCGATGTCAGCGGCTCGACCAGCGGCAAAATTACCGAAACCACCGTTGCTCCGCACGTCTATGGTGCGTACAAAGCCAGCGACGATGTGACTTTGGGTTTGGGTGTATATGTTCCTTTCGGCTCTGCAACTGAATACGAAAAAGATTCCGTCTTGCGCCATAACATCAACAAACTGGGTTTGACCACCATCGCCATCGAGCCGGTAGTCGCGTGGAAACTGAATGAGCAGCACGCTGTCGGTGCCGGTTTGATTGCCCAATATTCAAAAGCCGAATTGCGCAAATACTCCGACTGGGATGCTTCCGGCGCCATCAGCCAGTTGGCCAGCGGCTTGGCTTCCCGTCAAGCAGGCCGTCCTATTGCTGTCGATGCGACCGGCAAGGCTGATGGTCATGCCGATGTAAAAGGCCATGATTGGGGCTTCGGCTATCAACTGGCGTGGATGTGGGACATCAACGACCGCGCACGCGTGGGTGTGAACTATCGTTCCAAAGTATCGCATACGCTGAAAGGCACTGCCGATTGGGAAGCGGACGGCGCATATGCAAAACGTGCTTGGGACTTGGGTGCAATGGCTGCACGCGGTTATGTGCCGAACGAAAAAGCCAGCGTAAAAATCGTCACGCCTGAGTCTTTGTCTGTTCACGGTATGTACCGCGCTACCGACAAAACCAATTTGTTCGGCGATGTGACTTGGACGCGCCACAGCCGCTTTAACAAAGCCGAGCTGGTGTTTGAAAACACCAAAAACGTTGTCAACGGCAAATCTAACCGTACCGTCATCACGCCTAACTGGCGCAACACTTATAAAGTCGCATTCGGCGGCTCTTACCAAGTTACCGAACCATTGCAACTGCGTGCCGGTATCGCTTTCGACAAATCACCGGTTAAAAGCGCCGAAGACCGCATGAACAGCCTGCCTGACGGCAACCGTATCTGGTTCTCCGTTGGTGCTAAATATCAACTGGGTAAAAACCATGTTATCGATGCGGCGTACAGCCATATCCACATCAATGACACGGTTTACCGCACCGGCAAAGCCAGCGGCAACGACGTAGACAGCCGCGGTGCATCCTCTGCCCGCTTCAAAAATAAAGCGGACATCTTGGGCTTGCAATACACTTACAAATTCAAATAATCGGATTTGAGTTGTGGATAAAAAGGCCGTCTGAAATCTTCAGACGGCCTTTTTGATTGGCAGGAATAGATGGAACAATCAACAGCCAATAAATAGCGTGCTGGGCTTTTCATATTTCTGATTGGAATGGCAGAACGGAAAAACGATAGAAAAGGGAATAGCCGATTACCGGCTTGAGAAATAAGATGTTGTTTGCGCTTTAAGCAACGTGTTACAGATTTTATTTATGCTGATGGGCAGCAATCAAAAGGCCGTCTGAAAAATAGGTTTTCAGACGGCCTTATTTGCCGCATGGCTGCTAAGAAAGCTCAATCAGCTGCGGACTTCCAGTTCGATTTCTCTTTCTTGTTCGTCTTCAGCCGGTTTATCCATGGTTTTTTCATCGGCCATATTGTCCAAATCGCGGCCGGGTTCGGAGGCGGTATCGCCGATGGAAACGCTGTTCAGACTTTCCAAAATAATGGCGGATGCCAGATGGTCGGATGTGCGGTACACCATTGCCAAGCCGATTTCTTCCGCCGGAATGGAAACCAACTCAACCGTATCTTTGTCTTTCGGCTTGCGAATCAGGTTGTTGGACGGATTGACACGGACTTGGCGGCCGCGTTTGTAGAGGCTGACCACAGTGCCTTTGTCCAAGCCGTCGAGTTCGCCTTTGTCCAAAGTAATGGTTTGGAACTGGCCGGCTTCGCCCACGCCGTCGAAGATGGAAACGACTTTGGCCTGAATCGGACGGGCAGGGGCGTGAGGCATAACATTGAAGCTGTCGAGGCCTTCGGGCAGTTTCAGCAGATAGTCGTCTTTGCGGATTTCGGAAACGGCTTCTTCGATAACCAAAGGTTGCGCGGATTGGGTGCGCAGCTTCATGGCTTTGTTGACTTGGGTGTAAGGCAGCGTGTTGGCGATGCCGCTGAACACGACTTCTTGGCCGAGGAATTTGCCGGTTTCCGGATCAGTGATGTTTTTATTGACGCGGTAGGTCAGGTAGCGGCCGGGTTCGGTCAGGCCGTATGCGTACACGCGGTTGCCTTGGGTGTAGAGGACGCGGTTGTCGGGGCCGGCAATCAGGCGCGGCGCGTTGGCGGTTTCTTCCGGAGCGATAATCTGCGGATGTTTCATGAACATGCGGTAGAGATTGACGTTGACGGTCGGAATGCCGTAGCCGGAAGTTTCGCGTACGCGCGGATGCAGTTTGATCACGGGAATGCCGTCTGAACGGGTTTGGGCATGTTCAAAACCCAGTCGCGGCTGGCCGTTGACGTAGCGTAAAACCAACACCTGGCCCGGATAGATCAGATGCGGATTGCGGATGGCGTTGCGGTTGGCGCCCCAAAGGCGGTTCCATTGCCATGGGCTGTACAGATATTTGCCGGAAATACCCCACAAGGTATCGCCGTTTTTAACGACGTAGCGTTGCGGCGCATTGGGGCGGATTTTTAAAGAAGCTGCCTGAGTGTGGGCAGAAATAGCCATGCCTGCCATGCAAAGCAGGGTTATAATACGTTGTTGCATAACCGTTCCCCTTGAAATCGATTCGGTTTGTCTTCAGATGATAAACAGAGAAGGCTGGAGTTTGCGAAACTGCCGCCCATTCATCAATACGATAACGAACGGCCTCCGTCGCGCTATCTTAACATTTTTCGGCGTTATTTTAGCATTGAATGTTGCTGTCATGACAGGAGATTGTGGCGGCGGAAACCAAATCTGTATGAAAATCACACATCAGCTTTATAAAACGAGAATATTATGGCTTTACTGAACATCCTCCAATACCCTGACGAGCGTTTGCACACGGTCGCCAAACCTGTTGAAAAAATCGACGAGCGCATCCAAAAATTGATTGCCGATATGTTTGAAACCATGTACGAAGCACGCGGTATCGGCTTGGCAGCCACTCAGGTCGACGTACACGAGCGCATTGTCGTGATGGATTTAACCGAAGACCGCAGCGAGCCGCGCGTGTTCATCAATCCTGTCATTGTCGAAAAAGACGGCGAGACGACTTATGAAGAAGGCTGCCTTTCCGTGCCGGGCATTTACGATACCGTGACCCGTGCCGAGCGCGTCAAAGTTGAAGCCTTGAACGAAAAAGGCGAGAAATTCACGCTGGAAGCAGACGGCCTGCTGGCAATCTGCGTGCAGCACGAATTGGACCACCTGATGGGCATCGTGTTTGTCGAACACCTGTCGCAGCTGAAACAAGGCCGCATCAAAACCAAACTGAAAAAACGTCAGAAACACACCATCTGACCTGCGCATTGCTTAAAGGCCGTCTGAAAAGACAAAACAGAAGGCAGACTTCGGTTTTCAATCTTTCAGACGGCCTTTTCAGCTGAAACAGTTTGCCCTACGCGCCCATTCAAACCATTTCCACAAGGACACAACATGAAAGTCATCTTTGCCGGTACGCCCGATTTTGCTGCCGCCGCCTTGAAAGCCATCGCCGCCGCAGGTTTTGAAATTCCGCTGGTGTTGACCCAGCCCGACCGCCCCAAAGGCCGCGGCATGCAGTTGACCGCATCGCCGGTCAAACAGGCTGCCTTGGAATTGGGTTTGACCGTGGCACAGCCGGAAAAGTTGCGCAATAACGCCGAAGCCCTGCAAATGCTCAAAGATACAGGCGCGGATGTGATGGTGGTGGCCGCATATGGTTTGATTTTGCCGCAGGATGTGTTGGATACGCCCAAACACGGCTGCCTCAATATCCACGCTTCGCTGTTGCCCCGTTGGCGCGGCGCGGCACCGATTCAACGTGCGATTGAAGCCGGCGATGCCGAAACCGGTGTGTGCATCATGCAGATGGACATCGGCTTGGACACCGGCGATGTAGTCAGCGAACACCGCTACGCCATCCAACCTACGGATACCGCCAACGAAGTGCATGACGCGCTGATGGGTTTAGGTGCGGAAGCGATTGTTGCCGACTTGCAGCGTCTGCAGGCTGAAGGCCGTCTGAACGCGGTCAAACAGCCTGAAGAAGGTGTTACCTACGCCCAGAAATTGAGCAAAGAAGAAGCGCGTATTGATTGGAATGAAAGCGCAGACATTATCGAACGCAAAATCCGCGCCTTTAACCCCGTTCCTGCCGCGTGGGTCGAATATCAAGACAAACCGATGAAAATCTGGCGAGCCGAAGTGGTGGCCAAACAGGGTAAGGCAGGCGAAGTATTGTCCTGCACTTCAAACGGCCTGTTGGTGGCGTGCGGTGAAAATGCGCTGAACATCACCGAATTGCAGCCTTCCGGCAGTAAACGCATGAGCATACAGGCATTTGCGGCAGGTCGGACGATTGAAGTCGGAACGGTTTTGTAACAGGCTGGAAATCAACGTAGAGGAAAGAAAACAATGGCTGTTTTTGAAGTGATCGAAGGCGATATTACCCGATTGGCAGTCGATGCGATTGTCAATGCTGCTAATTCATCGCTGTTGGGCGGTGGCGGCGTAGACGGTGCGATACACCGCGCCGCGGGCAAAGAGCTGCTGGACGAGTGCCGCACTTTGGGCGGTTGCCGCACAGGCGAAGCCAAAATAACCAAAGGCTATCGTTTGCCTGCGCGTTATGTCATCCATACGGTCGGGCCGGTATGGTTTGGCGGACAGCAAAATGAAGAGGCCAAATTGGCACAATCCTACGCCAATTCCTTGCTGCTTGCCCAGAAACACGATCTCCACAGCATCGCCTTTCCGTGCATCAGCACCGGTGTGTACCGCTTCTCGGCCGAAGCCGCCACGCGTATCGCTTTGGAGAGTTTGAAACAAACCCTGCCGCAATGTCCGGCAGTGGAAAAAATCATCTTTTGCTGTTTTTCCAAAACAGATGCCGAATATTATCGGGCATTGTTGGCAGCCGAACAGGCCGTCTGAAATCCTCCGAACACTTGAAATCAAATATGAATCAGAAAGCAAAAATATGAGTATGTCCCTCGCCCAAAAACTGGCTGCTGACAGCGTTGCCGCGGTTGCCGAAGGGCGCAATCTTCAGGATGTCTTGGCGGAAATCCGCGCGGCGCATCCGCATCTGACGGCTCAGGAAAACGGCGCGTTGCAGGATATTGCCTACGGTTGCCAACGTTATTTGGGCAGTTTGAAGCACATGCTTGGTCAAATGCTGAAGAAGCCGATTGACAATCCGCAGCTTGAAAGCCTGCTTTTGGCGGCGATGTACCAACTGCATTACACGCGCAATGCGCCTCATGCTGTGGTCAATGAGGCGGTGGAAAGCATTGCCAAAATCGGCCGCGGCCAGTTTCGCTCGTTTGCCAACGCGATTTTGCGCCGCTTTTTGCGTGAACGCGACAAGCTCGCGGCTTCCTGCAAAAAAGACGATGTGGCGAAACACAATTTGCCGCTGTGGTGGGTGGCTTACTTGAGAAACCATTATCCGAAACATTGGCACAACATTACCACCGCGCTGCAATCGCATCCGCCGATGACTTTGCGCGTCAATCGCCGACACGGCAATGCCGAAAGCTATTTGGAAAAACTGGCTGCGGAAGGTATACCGGCCAGGGCGTTGGACGAATATGCGGTTACGTTGGAAGAAGCCGTGCCGGTGAGCCGCCTGCCCGGCTTTTCAGACGGCCTGGTGTCGGTGCAGGATTTCGGCGCGCAGCAGGCGGCGTATCTGTTAAACCCTAAAGACGGCGAACGGATTTTGGATGCCTGCGCCGCGCCGGGCGGGAAAACAGGGCATATGTTGGAACTGGCGGATTGTCATGTTACCGCTTTGGATATCGACGAAGGTCGTCTGAAAAGAGTGAAGGACAATATTGACCGTTTGGGGTTTCAGACGACCGCTCTGACTTGCGCCGATGCGCAGGACTTGGCGGCATGGTATGATGGAAAGCCTTTCGACGCCATCCTTGCCGACGTGCCGTGTACCGCTTCGGGTGTGGCGCGGCGCAATCCCGACGTGAAATGGCTGCGCCGCCCGACCGATGCTGCCAAAACCGCCCGTCAGCAGGAGGCATTGCTGGACGCGTTTTGGCAAGTCCTGACGAAAAACGGCAGAATGCTGCTTGCTACCTGCTCGGTGTTCGTCGAAGAAAACGACGTTCAGTTGCAAAAATTCCTCAACCGCCACGCCGATGCCGAGTTGATCGAATCGCATGTGCTTTTACCGAACAAACATCAAGATGGCTTTTATTACGCGCTTATTAAAAAGCAGTAAAACGCTGATTGTACCGCTCTTGCTTGCCGTGTCGTTGAATGCGGCGGGCGAGGGCATCAGTGCGACCCGTGCCGAGGCAAAGCTGACCCATGCCGGACAGCTTTCCGTCAGCAGCCGTTTCCGCACCGATCTGCCCGACCAGCTTAAAGAAGCACTCAAACAGGGCGTCCCCCTGCATTTCAATTTGAGTTGGCAGCTGTCAGCGCCGTCTATGTCGTCTTATAAATTCAAGTTCGACCAGCTGCTCAACAACGACAGCACGATTCAATACAAATTGTCCTTCCATCCACTGACCAACCGCTATCGCGTTACCGTTGGTACGTTTTCTACCGAGTACGACACGCTTGAGACTGCCTTGCGTGCAGTGGGCGCGGTCGTGAATTGGAAGGTTTTGTCCAAGGGTGCGTTGAGTGATGTGGCCGCCAAAGACACGAAGGCTGAAATCCGCCTGCTGCTGACAACCGCCAAGCTGCCCAAACCGTTCCAAATCAATGCCCTGACGTCTAAAAACTGGCATTTGGATTCCGGTTGGAAGTCTTTGTCGGTCGTGCAGGAGTAAACCATGCGCCGCTTTCTTCTGATTGCCGCCGTATTCGCTGTTGTTTTGTTGTACGGTCTGACTGTTGCAACGGGCAGCAGCAACGTATTGTCTGATTATTTCTGGTGGATTGTCGCCTTGTGCGGCTTGCTGTTGCTGGTGTTGGCGGCGGTGTTGGTGCGCTATGTCGTGCTTTTGATACGCGACAACAGCAAAAGCGTGTTCGGTTCGCAGATTGCGCGTCGGCTGTCGGGGATGTTTACCTTGGTTGCCGTATTGCCGGGCGTATTTTTGTTCGGTATTTCCGCCCAGTTTATTAACGGTACGATTAATTCTTGGTTTGGCAACGATACCCATGAGGCTCTAGAGCGCAGCTTAAACTTGAGCAAATCCGCGCTGAGCTTGGCGGTGGACAACGCTGTCAGCAACGCCACGCCGGTGCAAATCGACTTAATCAGTGCCGCTTCACTGGACGGCAATTTAGGGCAGACGCTGGCAAAATCGGCGCTTACTGCCGACTTTGCCCAGCTGGCGCTTTATAACGCGACCACCCATAAAGCCGAGAAAAGCATCAATCCCCTGAAACTAAATCAACCCGAACTCAACAAAGAAGGATGGGAGCAGCTGGAGCAGACAGGCTCGGTACGCAGCTTGGAAAACATCGGCGGCGTGCTGTATGCTCAAGGCTGGATGCTGATCGGTACGCATAAAAATCAGGATTATGCGTTGTTTTTCCGGCAGCCGATTCCGAAAGATGTTGCCCAAGATGCGACGCTGATTGAAGCGGCCCGCGCCAAATACGCCGAGCTAAGTTATACCAAAAAAGGCCTGCAAACCTTTTTCCTGTCCACGCTGTTGGTCGCGACATTGTTGGCCATTTTTTTGGCGCTGGTTATGGCTTTGTATTTTGCCCGCCGTTTTGTGGCGCCGGTGTTGTCGTTGGCAGAGGGTGCGCGGGCGGTGGCTCAGGGTGACTTCAGCCAGACCCGGCCAGTATTCCGCAATGACGAGTTCGGCCGTTTGACCCAATTGTTCAACCACATGACCGAGCAATTGGCGATTGCCAAAGAGGCAGACGAGCGCAACCGTTTGCGCGAAGAAGCCGCCCGCCATTATTTGGAATGCGTTTTGGAAAGTTTGACCACAGGCGTGATTACTTTGGATGCCGATGGCCGTCTGAAAACCTTTAACAAGGCCGCCGAACAGATTTTGGGTGTTTCGCTGGTATCTTTGTGGGGCAGCAACTGGCATCAATGGCACGGCAAATCGCCGCAGCAAACCCTGTTGGCCGATGTATTTACCGCCATTAATGAAACCGCCGACAGCGACAAACCCGTCCAAGTCGAATACGCCGCGCCCGATGATGCCCGAATTTTGTTGGGTAAGGCCACCATCCTGCCGGAAGACAACGATAACGGCGTGGTGATGGTGATTGATGACATTACCGTCTTGATTCGGGCGCAAAAAGAGGCCGCATGGGGCGAAGTAGCGAAACGTTTGGCGCACGAAATCCGCAATCCGCTTACGCCTATCCAGCTTTCCGCCGAGAGATTGGCATGGAAATTGCATGATAAACTTGATGAACAAGACGCCCAAATCCTCAGCCGTTCAACCGATACCATCGTCAAACAGGTGGCCGCGCTGAAAGAAATGGTCGAAGCGTTCCGCAACTATGCGCGTGCGCCGTCGCTGAATTTAGAAAAACAAAATTTAAACGGTTTGGTGTCGGAAGTATTGGTATTATATGAGGCCGGCGTGTGCAAGTTTAATGCGCGGCTCAGCGCCGACACCTTGCCGATTGTTGCCGATACGACGGCGATGCGCCAAGTGTTGCATAACTTATTTAAGAATGCCGCAGAAGCGGCAGAGTCGGACGAAACGCCGCAAGTAAACGTCGAAACAGGGCGCGAAGGCGGACAGGTTTTCCTGACCGTCTGCAACAACGGCAAAAGTTTCAGCAAAGAAATGCTGCACAATGCTTTTGAGCCGTACGTTACCGACAAACCGACAGGAACGGGACTTGGTTTGCCCGTTGTGAAAAAAATTATCGAGGAGCATGGCGGCCGTATCAGCCTGAGCAATCAGAACAGTGGCGGCGCGTGCGTCAAAATAGCTTTACCGGAAATGGCAGAAACTTATGCGAAGCAGTGATATTTTGATTGTAGATGATGAAGTAGGCATCCGCGACCTGCTCTCCGAAATCCTTCAAGACGAAGGCTATACCGTCACTTTGGCCGAAAATGCCGAAGAAGCGCGCCAATTGCGTTATCAAACGCGTCCGGCCATGGTGTTGCTGGATATTTGGATGCCCGATTGCGACGGCATCACTTTGTTGAAAGAGTGGGCGAAAAACGGCCAACTCAATATGCCTGTGGTGATGATGAGCGGCCATGCCAGCATTGACACTGCGGTTGAAGCCACCAAAATCGGCGCACTCGATTTTCTGGAAAAACCGATTGCCCTGCAAAAACTCTTGTCCGCAGTAGAACGCGCCTTGAAACATGGCGAAGTTCAGACGGTCTCCGGTATGACTTTGGACAAATTGGGCAACAGTTCCGTCATTCAAGAAATGAACGGCAGCATTGAAGCGGCTGCCAAACACAACCGCCCGCTGTTGTTTGCCGGTGAGGCAGGTTCGCCGTTTGAGATTGTCGCCCGCTATCTGCACAAAAGCGGTACGCCTTGGGTGGCAACCGACCGTGTCGAACACATTGTCGATACGCCGATGGAGCTGTTGCAAAAGGCTTCAGGCGGCATTTTGTATGTCGGCGATATTGCCCGTTACAGCAAAAACATCCAAAACGGCATTGCTTTCTTGCTGGAAAAAGCCGACCGCTACAATGTCCGTGTGATTGCTTCTTGCGGCTTTAAACGCGGTGAGAGCGCCGATGACGTCGTTACCGGCAGACTGGCGGAGCTGTTGAAAGAGCGCATCGATGTTCCTTCTTTGTGCAGCCAGCCGGACGATATCGTCTTTTTAATCAACCGCATCATGACCGATTTGGCCGAAAGTCAAAAAATCCAGCCGGTAAAATTCAGCGACAGCGCGTTGGTGGTTTTGCGCCAATACGATTGGCCGGGCAATTACGACCAGCTTGCCGAAACGGTGAAAAACATCATGTTGGAATCTGACGGCAAAGAAGTGAATGAGCAGGCCGTTGCCGTGGCTTTAGGTCAGAAGGAAAATGCGACGGCGACAGAAATCATCGGCGGCTTCAATTTCAATATGCCTTTGCGCGAATTGAGGGAAGAAGTCGAGCGCCGCTACTTTGAGTACCATATCGCCCAAGAAGGCCAAAATATGAGCCGCGTGGCGCAAAAGGTCGGTTTGGAGCGTACACACCTTTACCGCAAACTCAAACAACTCGGTATCAGCGTATCGCGCCGCAGCGCCGACAAATCCGAAGAATAAGCGCAATATCGGTTCAAACACAAAAAAGGCCGTCTGAAAGCCATCAGGTTTTTCAGACGGCATCGTCATTTGACGGTGTGTTTAGACAAGCAATACTTTATAAAAATAATGATATGGCTAGGCATGGTTATTTTGCCTTTTAAGCCGACAGAAGTTTTATATCAATAAAATATTCAGACGGCCTTTATTTACTTCAGGATGTCTGAACAACCATTACAAAAAGGGAACAGATTGATGACGGAAAATGAGCGTTTTGCTTGGTTGCAACTGGCATTTACGCCCTATATCGGCGCAGAAAGTTTTTTGGTGCTGTTGCAGCAATTCGGTAGCGCACAAGCAGCCTTGAATGCGCCGGCAGATACAATTGCCGCGTTGGTTCGCCATAAACAGGCGGCCGAGTCATGGCGCAATGCGGACAAACGGGCTTTGGCGCAGCGGTCTGCCGAAGCCGCTTTAAAATGGGAAATGCAGGACGGTTGCCGTCTGTTGCTGCTGCAAGATGATGATTTCCCTGAAATGCTGACACAAGGCATTACCCCGCCGCCGGTCTTGTTTTTACGCGGCAATGCAGAACTGCTGCACATACCTTCTGCCGCGATTGTCGGTAGCCGCCATGCCACGCCGCAGGCAATGCGGATTGCCAAAGATTTCGGCAGGGCGTTGAGTGAAAAAGGCATTCCTGTCGTATCGGGCATGGCTTCGGGTATCGATACCGCCGCCCATCAGGGCGCATTGCAGGCAGATGGCGGTACCATTGCCGTCTGGGGAACCGGTATAGACCGCATTTATCCGCCGTCCAATAAAAACCTTGCTTATGAAATTGCTGAAAAAGGCTTGATTGTCAGCGAGTTCCCTTTGGACACGCGTCCGTTTGCAGGCAACTTTCCGCGCCGCAACCGTCTGATTGCCGCGTTATCGCAGCTGACATTGGTGGTCGAGGCGGCATTGGAATCCGGCTCATTGATTACTGCCAAGCTGGCGGCGGAGATGGGGCGCGAAGTGATGGCGGTGCCCGGTTCGATAGACAATCCGCATAGCAAAGGCTGTCACAAGCTGATTAAAGACGGGGCAAAATTGGTTGAATGTTTGGACGATATTCTCTATGAGTGTCCGCAGCTATTGCAAAATACGCCTGTTCCATCATATTCTATAAATAAGACGGTCAAACCGAAAAACGATCAAACCAAACGGCTGCAACCAAAAACAATAGTGAATGAACCGCAAAGGCCGTCTGAAAACCTACCTGCCGCCCCATCAACAAGTGCTTTATTGGAAGCAATGGGTTACGACCCGATACATCCCGATATTTTGGCGCAACAAACCAATACGGCAGCGGCAGACGTGTACGCACAGCTTTTGGAATACGAACTTGACGGTATCGTTGCCGCCTTACCGGGCGGCCGTTATCAGCGTGTCAAAGCATAAATTATCTATATTTAAGGAACCAGCATGACCGAAGTCATTGCCTATTTAATCGAACACTTCCAAGATTTCGACAATTGTCCGCCTCCGGAGGATTTGGGTCGCCTCTTGGAAGATGCGGGTTTTGATGCTACAGAAATCGGCAATACATTGATGATGATGGAAGTCTTGTTCAATACGTCCGAATTCTATGCCGAGCCGTTTAACAGCGACTCCCTACGCGTGTTTTGCCGTGAAGAAGCTGAAAACCTGCCGCAGGAAGTCATGGGTTTGATGCAGTATCTGGTTACCGAACGCGCAATTACTTATGAGCAACGCGAAATCGTCATTCACGCCCTGATGCACATTCCATCGGACGAAATCACCCTCGATACCGCCAAAGTGTTGGTATTGCTGGTGTTGTGGATGCACAAGAGCGAGTTGCCCGTCCTGATTGGTGACGACTTGATGAGTGCGTTGACCGGACAAAACGTGATGCACTAAACCTTTTTTCAGACGGCCTCAATAATAAAGGCCGTCTGAAACATAAACCCAATACATCCAAAAGAGAACAACAATGGCGAAAAACTTATTAATCGTCGAATCCCCGTCCAAAGCCAAAACCCTGAAAAAATATCTGGGCGGTGATTTTGAAATCTTGGCGTCTTACGGCCACGTCCGCGATTTGGTTCCGAAAAGCGGAGCAGTCGATCCCGACAATGGCTTTGCCATGAAATACCAACTGATCAGCCGCAACAGCAAACACGTCGATGCCATCGTTGCCGGTGCCAAAGAAGCTGAAAACATCTACCTCGCAACCGACCCGGATAGGGAAGGCGAAGCCATTTCTTGGCATCTTTTGGAAATCCTCAAATCCAAACGCGGCCTGAAAAACATCAAGCCGCAGCGTGTCGTGTTCCACGAAATCACCAAAAATGCCGTGCTCGATGCCGTTGCCCATCCACGCGAAATCGAAATGGACTTGGTCGATGCGCAACAAGCCCGTCGCGCTTTGGACTATCTGGTCGGTTTCAACCTCTCGCCATTGTTGTGGAAAAAAATCCGCCGCGGTTTGAGTGCGGGTCGTGTGCAAAGTCCCGCTTTGCGCCTGATTTGCGAACGCGAAAACGAAATCCGCGCGTTTGAAGCGCAGGAATATTGGACGGTACATCTCGACAGCCATAAAGGCCGCAGTAAGTTTACAGCCAAACTCGCCCAATACAATGGCGCGAAACTCGAACAGTTTGACCTGCCGAACGAAGCCGCGCAAGCCGACGTATTGAAAGAACTCGAAGGCAAAGAGGCCGTCGTTACCGCCATTGAAAAGAAAAAGCGCAGCCGCAATCCTGCCGCACCGTTTACGACATCAACCATGCAGCAGGATGCCGTGCGCAAACTCGGCTTCACCACCGACCGCACTATGCGTACCGCCCAGCAGCTTTACGAAGGTATAGACGTAGGGCAGGGTGCCATCGGTCTGATTACCTATATGCGTACCGACAGCGTGAATTTGGCGGATGAAGCGTTAACCGAAGTCCGCCATTACATCGAAAACAAAATCGGCAAAGAATATCTGCCAAGTTCGGCCAAGCAGTACAAAACCAAATCCAAAAACGCCCAAGAAGCCCACGAAGCGATCCGCCCGACTTCCGTGTACCGCACGCCTGAAAGCGTCAAACCCTTCTTGAGCGCAGATCAGTTCAAACTGTACCAAATGATTTGGCAACGTACCGTCGCCTGTCAGATGACGCCCGCAAAATTCGACCAAACCACCGTCGATATTACCGTCGGCAAAGGCGTATTCCGCGTAACCGGACAAGTACAAACCTTCGCAGGCTTCTTGAGCGTTTATGAAGAAAGCAGCGACGATGAAGAGAGTGAAGACAGCAAAAAACTGCCCGAAATGAGCGAAGGCGACAAATTGCCTGTGGACAAACTTTACGGCGAACAACACTTCACCACTCCGCCGCCGCGCTACAACGAAGCCACACTGGTTAAAGCCCTTGAAGAATACGGTATAGGCCGCCCTTCAACCTACGCCAGTATTATTTCCACGCTCAAAGACCGCGAATACGTTACCCTTGAGCAAAAACGCTTCATGCCTACCGACACAGGCGACATCGTCAATAAATTCTTGACCGAACACTTCGCCCAATATGTTGATTACCACTTTACCGCCAAACTTGAAGACCAGCTTGATGAAATTGCCAACGGCAAACGCCAATGGATTCCTGTTATGGATAAATTCTGGAAGCCGTTTATCAAGCAAGTGGAAGAAAAAGAGGGCATCGAACGCGCCAAATTTACCACGCAGGAACTCGACGAAACCTGTCCGAAATGCGGCGAACACAAACTGCAAATCAAATTCGGCAAAATGGGTCGTTTCGTCGCGTGTGCCGGTTATCCTGAGTGCAGCTACACGCGCAACGTTAACGAAACCGCCGAAGAAGCCGCCGAGCGCATCGCCAAAGCTGAAGCAGAGCAAGCCGAACTCGACGGACGCGAATGCCCTAAATGCGGCGGTCGCCTAGTGTACAAATACAGCCGTACCGGCAGCAAATTCATCGGTTGCGCCAACTACCCGAAATGTAAACACGTTGAACCGCTGGAAAAACCTAAAGATACCGGCGTCCAGTGCCCGCAATGCAAAAAAGGCAACCTCGTCGAGCGCAAATCCCGCTACGGCAAACTGTTTTACAGTTGCAGCACTTATCCGGATTGCAACTACGCCACATGGAATCCGCCCATTGCAGAAACTTGTCCGAAATGTGCATGGCCGGTTTTAACCATCAAAACCACCAAACGCTGGGGCGTCGAAAAAGTCTGCCCGCAAAAAGAATGCGGTTGGAAAGAACAGATCGAACCGCCTGCACCGAAAGAGTGAGATTAGGTCGGTTTAAAAGAGCAAAGGTCGTTTGAAAAATTTTCAGACGACCTTTTGCTTTTCTGTGATTGGTTTATTTGAATCCGCGAGTCGTTTTAAAGTCCGATAAAATACGGTTCATTTCTGGTTCAAATAAGGCTATGTAGTCGTAAGATAGACCGCGACTGGCGCTAGGGTGAGGCAGGCAGACAACTTCGCAATTTTCAAACGATTGGAATCTGATTTTGAAACGAGTACCGTTAAATTCTTTTTGCACCGTCTCCAGCGGTTTGGTCTGCTTACCGACCAACTGCTCGAAGCGTGGCAGTACATTTTGGTTGTTCAGAAAATCCGCCAACCTGCTGCCCATGAAGAGGATGACTTTCGGACGCAGTTTTTCGATGTGGTAGAGAAAATTATCGATGTGCTCGGGTTGTGTGAACTTGTCGGGATTATCGATAGTGTTGCCCTGTGTAGCAGCCCAGTTGGTTTGAACCAGGGATTTTTCAAATGCACCGCCCAATCCATTTTCGTCTAAGGGGTGTCCCCACATTTCAAACCAAATTTTTATCGTATTGTCGTAACGCCACTTTTTTGCCTGCTCACCAAAATAGAGGGATTTGTTGGCAAATGTATGGTCGATTTTATTTTTAGGGAGTTTGTATTCACCTGCTAGATAAGCAGCTTCATCGGCTTTACTCCAGCCCCATTCATAGCCACAAATCATTAAGCCATGTTTGTCGTTGTAACCTTGGAAGATGCTGTTACTGAGATTCAGATCTGACATGGTAATAACCTTATATAAATATTTCTCAGAGGAATATTCATTATAAATAAGTAAATGTAATTTATCTAGTTTAAGTTTAAAACGCACTTCAACCGGTGAAGCGCAGTTCAATATTTCATGCTATCAAATTCGAAACAACAAGGCTATCTGAAAAATGATTTTCAGACGGCTTTGTTGTATCTAAAAGAATAGAGTGAAATAGGGCTTGATGGCAGTTTCACTATATAATTGAGGCCGTCTGAAAACTCGGCATCTTTTTAAAAATCATGGCAAATAACAAACATTCCAAGCACACCAATCAAGTACGCATTATTGGCGGGCAATGCAGGGGACGAAAGTTAACTTTTCTGTCTGCAGATGGTCTGCGTCCGACGCCTGACAGCGTGCGTGAAAAACTGTTTAACTGGCTGGGTCAGGATTTAACCGGCAAAACGGTATTAGATTTATTCAGCGGTAGCGGTGCTTTAGGAATGGAGGCCGCTTCTCGTAATGCGGCAAAAGTGCTAATGGTCGATAACCACCGCCAAACTGTTCAAACGCTTCAGAAAAATATCTGTGAATTAGGTTTGAAACAGGTGGAAATTGTGTGTTCAGACGGCATGGCTTATCTGACAAGGCCGTCTGAAAAATTTGATGTTGTGTTTCTTGATCCGCCGTTTGCATGGGAAGATTGGCAAAATCTGTTTATCCGATTGCAAAGCCACTTGAAAAATGGGGCAATGGTCTATATTGAAGCAGGGAAGTTGCCTGAAAAACCGGATTGGCTGGAAGTTTATCGGGAAGGAAAGGCGGGAATGAGTAGGTTTGAATTATTGCTCCATTCGCAAGTTGCTGAATAGTATAGAATTTGAGAATCATTCCCAAGGTGTAAAACATTCTTTCAAACGGATTGTTCCGACGTCATTTGTGCTATAATCCGCGCCCAATCGGTTTTGATAATTTAAGAAAAAAGGAAATAGAAATGTCGCTCTTTATTACAGATGAGTGCATTAACTGCGATGTGTGCGAGCCGGAATGCCCTAATGATGCCATTTCGCAAGGTGAAGAAATTTACGAAATCAATCCAAATTTGTGTACGCAATGTGTAGGCCATTACGATGAGCCTCAGTGCCAACAGGTATGCCCTGTCGACTGTATCTTGATCGATGAAGAACATCCTGAAACGCATGAAGAACTGATGGCTAAGTACGAAAAAATCATTCAGTTTAAATAAATAGTGTTTAAAAGCAAAAGCTTGGATGTTTTTAAAGAAATAAATGAAAAAAAATCTTGACGGAAATCTGAGTTGCCAATAAACTAGCGTTCTCTTTTGGAGGGATTCCCGAGCGGTCAAAGGGGGCAGACTGTAAATCTGTTGCGTGAGCTTCGAAGGTTCGAATCCTTCTCCCTCCACCAAAAATTCTTACTTGGAGCAAAAAAGTGAGTATGCGGGTGTAGCTCAATGGTAGAGCAGAAGCCTTCCAAGCTTACGGTGAGGGTTCGATTCCCTTCACCCGCTCCAAACAATTTTGCCCATGTAGCTCAGGGGTAGAGCACTCCCTTGGTAAGGGAGAGGTCGGCAGTTCAAATCTGCCCATGGGCACCATCTCATTATTACCCTTTCTTTCAAAAAGCTATAGATTATAGGATATTGCCATGGCTAAGGAAAAATTTGAACGTAGCAAACCGCACGTAAACGTTGGCACCATCGGTCACGTTGACCATGGTAAAACCACTCTGACTGCTGCTTTGACTACTATTTTGGCTAAAAAATTCGGTGGCGCTGCAAAAGCTTACGACCAAATCGACAACGCTCCTGAAGAAAAAGCTCGTGGTATTACCATTAATACCTCACACGTAGAATACGAAACTGAAACCCGTCACTACGCGCACGTAGACTGCCCGGGCCACGCCGACTACGTTAAAAACATGATTACCGGTGCTGCCCAAATGGACGGCGCGATCTTGGTATGTTCCGCAGCTGACGGTCCTATGCCTCAAACTCGCGAACACATCCTGTTGGCTCGCCAAGTAGGTGTACCTTACATCATCGTATTCATGAACAAATGCGACATGGTTGACGATGCCGAGCTGTTGGAACTGGTTGAAATGGAAATTCGTGACTTGTTGTCAAGCTACGACTTCCCAGGCGACGACTGCCCAATCGTACAAGGTTCTGCACTGAAAGCTTTAGAAGGTGATGCTGCTTACGAAGAAAAAATCTTCGAATTGGCTGCTGCCTTGGACAGCTATATCCCAACACCTGAGCGTGCTGTGGACAAACCTTTCTTGTTGCCTATTGAAGACGTATTCTCTATCTCTGGCCGTGGTACAGTAGTAACCGGTCGTGTAGAGCGCGGTATCATCCACGTTGGTGACGAGATCGAAATCGTAGGTCTGAAAGAAACCCAAAAAACCACTTGTACCGGCGTTGAAATGTTCCGCAAACTGCTGGACGAAGGTCAAGCAGGCGATAACGTAGGTGTATTGTTGCGTGGTACTAAACGTGAAGATGTAGAGCGTGGTCAAGTATTGGCTAAACCAGGTACTATCACTCCTCACACCAAATTCAAAGCAGAAGTATACGTACTGAGCAAAGAAGAGGGTGGTCGTCACACTCCATTCTTCGCTAACTACCGTCCACAATTCTACTTCCGTACTACTGACGTAACTGGTGCAGTTACTTTGGAAGAAGGCGTAGAAATGGTAATGCCAGGTGAGAACGTAACCATTACTGTAGAACTGATTGCGCCTATCGCTATGGAAGAAGGTCTGCGCTTTGCGATTCGCGAAGGTGGTCGTACCGTAGGTGCGGGTGTGGTTTCTTCTGTAATCGCTTAAGTTTAGAGGCCAATAGCTCAATTGGTAGAGTATCGGTCTCCAAAACCGAGGGTTGGGGGTTCGAGACCCTCTTGGCCTGCCAAATAAAAAATTAACCGGCCTTGTGCCGGTTAATTTTTTTGTACTTAAGTTTTAAGATTATTTGGAATTAATTAATGGATCAATGCCACTATCTAAAATGAAGGCGGGTGGGGTATTGATAAGTGAGTAAAGATGACAGAACATCCGTCTGGACGCAAAGAAAACCATCAGAAAAAGGAAGTTGTGGTAAGTAATAAGCCGGCTCCTGAAAAGAAAGAAGGTCTGTTTGCATATTTTAAGAGCTCTTGGACTGAGTTTAAGAAGGTAGTTTGGCCGAGTCGCGATGAAGCGGTCAAAATGACTGTATTCGTGATTATCTTCGTTGCAGTTTTAGCAGCCTTCATTTATGCGGCAGATACAATTATTTCATGGTTGTTTTTTGATGTTTTATTAAATAGGAAAGGGTAAAGATGTCAAAGCGTTGGTATGTGGTACAGGCCTATTCCGGTTTCGAGAAAAATGTTCAAAAAACATTGAAAGAGCGCATTGCTCGTGAAAACATGGAAGAATATTTCGGTCAGATTCTCGTTCCTGTAGAGGAAGTGGTAGATATCAAGAATGGCCGAAAAACCATCAGTGAGCGTAAATTCTATCCAGGCTATGTGTTGGTTGAAATGGAAATGACCGATGATTCATGGCACTTGGTTAAGAGCACCCCTCGAGTAAATGGTTTTGTAGGTGGTAGCGGAAATCGTCCAATCCCAATTTCTCAAAAAGATGCAGATGCTATTTTGCAACAAGCCAAAACAGGTGTTGAGAAGCCAAAACCAAAAGTTGAATTTGAGGTTGGTCAGCAGGTTCGTGTGAATGAAGGTCCATTTGCTGATTTCAATGGAATTGTTGATGAAGTTAACTACGAGCGTAATAGATTGCGTGTTTCAGTTCAGATTTTTGGTCGTGAAACACCGGTTGAATTAGAGTTCGGTCAGGTTGAAAAGATTTAAGTGGTTTAATTCGCTTGAAAAATTTTTTTTAAGCGGATATAATCGCAAATTCTGTTTGGGAAGCGGAATGGTTCCGCGTTATACCCGTTTTTAGGAGTCCTTAAATGGCAAAGAAAATTATCGGCTACATCAAACTGCAAATTCCTGCAGGTAAAGCCAATCCATCTCCCCCAGTTGGTCCTGCTTTGGGTCAACGTGGTTTGAACATCATGGAATTCTGTAAAGCATTTAATGCTGCAACCCAAGGTATGGAACCTGGGTTGCCAATTCCAGTCGTGATCACTGCATTTGCAGATAAATCATTCACTTTTGTGATGAAAACTCCACCAGCTTCTATCTTGTTGAAAAAAGCTGCTGGTCTGCAAAAAGGTAGTTCTAATCCTCTGACTAACAAAGTGGGTAAATTGACCCGCGCTCAGTTGGAAGAAATTGCTAAAACTAAAGAGCCTGATTTGACTGCTGCTGACTTGGATGCTGCTGTCCGTACTATCGCCGGCTCTGCTCGCTCAATGGGCTTGGATGTGGAGGGTGTTGTATAATGGCTAAAGTATCTAAACGCTTGAAAGCTCTGCGCTCTTCTGTTGAAGCTAACAAATTGTACGCAATCGATGAAGCAATTGCTTTGGTTAAAAAAGCTGCCACTGCTAAATTTGACGAGTCTGTTGACGTATCTTTCAACCTGGGTGTTGATCCTCGTAAATCTGACCAAGTTATTCGTGGTTCAGTCGTTCTGCCTAAAGGTACCGGTAAAACAACTCGCGTAGCTGTATTTACCCAAGGTGCAAATGCAGATGCTGCTAAAGAAGCTGGTGCAGATATTGTCGGTTTTGAAGATCTGGCTGCTGAAATCAAAGCTGGTAACCTGAACTTTGACGTTGTTATTGCTTCTCCTGATGCAATGCGTATCGTTGGTCAATTGGGTACCATCTTGGGTCCTCGTGGCCTGATGCCAAACCCTAAAGTAGGTACTGTTACTCCTAACGTTGCTGAAGCAGTTAAAAATGCAAAAGCAGGTCAAGTACAATACCGTACAGATAAAGCCGGTATCGTTCACGCAACTATCGGTCGTGCTTCTTTCGTTGAAGCTGACTTGAAAGAAAACTTCAATGCGTTGCTGGATGCTATCGTTAAAGCCAAACCTGCTGCTGCTAAAGGTCAGTACCTGAAAAAAGTTGCTGTATCTAGCACTATGGGTTTGGGTGTTCGCGTTGATACTGCAAGCGTGAACAACTAAGAAATTTTCAGGTGATCCAGTTTTCTGGATTGCCTGAATTTGGGCTACTTAAAATTAAGTAGATGTCCAAGACCGTAGGGATCGTAAGATTTAATCGTAACTGCCCTACGCAGACGGTAGTCCTGAAACACATTGCAAGATTGCTTGTAAGATGTCTTTTTAGGTTACCGCGCTGGTGGGATATCATTTCGGTATCCTGTTTGTAAACAGTGGGAGGTAGACCTTGAGTCTCAATATTGAAACCAAGAAAGTGGCCGTAGAGGAAATTAGCGCAGCAATTGCTAACGCTCAAACTCTCGTAGTCGCTGAATATCGCGGTATCAGTGTTTCCAGCATGACTGAGCTTCGTGCAAATGCACGTAAAGAAGGCGTTTACTTGCGCGTTCTGAAAAATACTTTGGCTCGTCGCGCAGTAGAGGGTACTTCATTCGCAGGTTTGGCCGATCAAATGGTTGGTCCATTGGTTTACGCTGCTTCTGAAGATGCTGTTGCTGCTGCTAAAGTGCTGCACCAATTCGCGAAAAAAGATGACAAAATTATCGTTAAAGCTGGTTCTTACAATGGCGAAGTGATGAATCCTGCTCAGGTTGCTGAGTTGGCTTCTATTCCAAGTCGCGAAGAGCTGTTGTCCAAACTGTTGTTCGTTATGCAAGCTCCTGTATCAGGCTTTGCACGTGGTTTGGCTGCTTTGGCAGAGAAAAAAGCTGGCGAAGAAGCCGCTTAATCGATTTTGTTTCATTTAATCAATTATTTTTTAATACAATATTTGGAGTATAAATAGCATGGCTATTACTAAAGAAGACATTTTGGAAGCCGTTGGTTCTTTGACCGTAATGGAATTGAACGACCTGGTTAAAGCTTTTGAAGAAAAATTTGGCGTTTCTGCTGCTGCAGTTGCAGTTGCAGGTCCTGCAGGTGCTGGTGCAGCTGCTGCTGAAGAAAAAACTGAATTCGACGTAGTATTGGCTTCTGCCGGTGATCAAAAAGTTGGCGTGATCAAAGTTGTCCGCGCTATCACTGGTCTGGGTCTGAAAGAAGCTAAAGACATCGTTGACGGTGCACCTAAAACTCTGAAAGAAGGTGTTTCTAAAGCTGAAGCTGAAGACATCCAAAAACAACTGGAAGAAGCCGGCGCTAAAGTCGAAATCAAATAATTTGATGCTTCCCATGAAGGCTGGCAGTTTTCTGCCAGCCTTATTTTGCTTCTTAAAATAAGTATCAGGTATTGTTTACATTTATTTGCATAGTCTTTATGAAACCATTGCAAATAAATGTAAATATCAGGTTGATGCATGCCGTTGTTTCAGACGGCCTATTATTTAAAATTGCTTTTCGGAGTGTATATGAGCTATTCGTTTACCGAGAAAAAACGTATCCGTAAGAGTTTTGCAAAGCGAGAGAATGTCTTAGATGTTCCTTTCCTGCTGGCAACCCAAATTGATTCTTATGCGAAATTTTTGCAGCTGGAAAATGCTTTTGACCAACGCACTGATGATGGTCTGCAAGCAGCATTTAATTCTATTTTCCCGATTGTGAGCCATAACGGTTATGCGCGCTTGGAGTTTGTGCATTACACATTGGGCGAGCCTTTATTCGATATTCCTGAATGTCAATTGCGCGGCATTACTTACGCGGCTCCATTGCGTGCCCGTATCCGTTTAGTGATTTTGGATAAAGAAGCATCTAAGCCGACTGTAAAAGAAGTTCGTGAAAACGAAGTGTATATGGGTGAAATCCCATTGATGACGCCAAGTGGCTCTTTTGTCATCAATGGTACTGAGCGTGTGATTGTTTCCCAGCTGCACCGTTCTCCAGGCGTGTTCTTTGAGCATGACCGTGGTAAAACACATTCTTCCGGTAAGCTGTTGTTCTCTGCTCGTATTATTCCTTACCGTGGTTCATGGTTGGATTTTGAATTTGATCCAAAAGATTTGTTGTATTTCCGTATCGACCGTCGCCGTAAAATGCCGGTTACGATTTTGTTGAAAGCTTTGGGCTACAATAATGAGCAAATCTTGGATATTTTCTACGACAAAGAAACTTTCTATTTGTCTTCAAACGGTGTTCAAACTGATCTGATTGCAGGCCGTCTGAAAGGTGAAACTGCCAAAGTTGATATCTTGGATAAAGAAGGCAATGTACTGGTTGCCAAAGGTAAACGCATTACTGCGAAAAATATCCGTGATATTACCAATGCAGGCTTGACTCGTTTGGATGTGGAGCCAGAAAACCTGATAGGCAAAGCATTGGCTGCTGACCTGATTGATCCGGAAACCGGCGAAGTATTGGCTTCTGCTAATGATGAAATTACAGAAGAACTGTTGGCCAAGCTTGATATCCATGGCGTAAAAGAAATTACGACCCTTTATATCAATGAATTGGATCAAGGCGGTTACATCTCCAGCACTCTGCGTACAGACGAAACTGCTGATCAGCAGGCTGCACGCGTAGCGATTTACCGCATGATGCGTCCTGGTGAACCGCCTACCGAAGAAGCTGTTGAGCAGCTCTTCAACCGCTTGTTCTTCAGTGAAGACAGCTATGATTTGTCTCGCGTAGGCCGTATGAAATTTAATACGCGCACATACGAGCAAAAATTGTCTGAAGCACAACAAAACTCTTGGTATGGCCGTTTGCTGAACGAAACTTTGGCTGGCGTAGCTGAAAAAGGTGGTTACGTTCTGAGCGTTGAAGACATTGTTGCTTCTATTGCGACATTGGTTGAACTGCGTAACGGTCATGGCGAAGTAGACGATATCGACCACTTGGGTAATCGTCGTGTCCGTTCTGTGGGTGAGTTGACTGAAAACCAATTCCGTAGCGGTTTGGCTCGTGTAGAACGTGCAGTTAAAGAGCGTTTGAACCAAGCAGAATCTGAGAACTTGATGCCGCATGACTTGATTAATGCAAAACCTGTTTCTGCCGCGATTAAAGAATTCTTCGGCTCTAGCCAATTGAGCCAATTTATGGATCAGACTAACCCATTGTCTGAAGTAACCCATAAACGCCGTGTATCTGCATTGGGCCCTGGCGGTTTGACTCGCGAACGTGCAGGCTTTGAGGTGCGAGACGTACATCCGACTCACTATGGCCGTGTATGTCCTATTGAAACACCTGAGGGTCCAAACATTGGTTTGATCAACTCACTGTCCGTTTATGCGCGTACCAATGATTATGGCTTCTTGGAAACCCCTTACCGCCGTGTTGTCGATGGTAAAGTAACTGAAGAAATCGATTACTTGTCTGCTATCGAAGAAGGCCGTTATGTGATTGCACAGGCGAATGCCGATTTGGACAAAGACGGTAATCTGATTGGCGACTTGGTTACTTGTCGTGAAAAAGGCGAAACCATTATGGCAACGCCTGACCGCGTTCAATATATGGACGTGGCAACCGGTCAAGTGGTATCCGTTGCAGCATCTCTGATTCCATTTTTGGAACATGATGACGCGAACCGTGCATTGATGGGTGCCAACATGCAACGTCAGGCCGTACCGTGCCTGCGTCCTGAGAAACCGATGGTTGGTACCGGTATCGAGCGCTCTGTTGCCGTTGACTCTGCAACTGCAATCGTTGCCCGCCGTGGTGGTGTGGTTGAGTATGTAGACGCCAACCGCGTTGTGGTTCGTGTTCATGATGATGAAGCGACTGCCGGTGAAGTGGGTGTCGATATTTACAACTTGGTTAAATTCACCCGTTCCAACCAATCTACCAACATCAACCAACGTCCGGCTGTAAAAGCAGGCGATGTGTTGCAACGTGGTGACTTGGTAGCCGACGGTGCATCTACCGACTTGGGCGAGTTAGCTTTGGGTCAAAACATGACCATCGCCTTCATGCCATGGAACGGTTACAACTATGAAGACTCGATTCTGATTTCAGAAAAAGTGGCTGCGGACGATCGTTACACTTCGATTCACATTGAAGAATTGAACGTTGTTGCACGTGACACTAAACTGGGTGCGGAAGATATTACCCGCGATATTCCGAACTTGTCCGAACGTATGCAAAACCGTTTGGATGAATCCGGTATCGTATATATCGGTGCAGAAGTAGAAGCCGGTGATGTCTTGGTAGGTAAAGTAACACCTAAAGGCGAAACCCAACTGACTCCTGAAGAAAAACTGCTGCGTGCTATCTTCGGTGAAAAAGCATCTGACGTAAAAGATACTTCATTGCGTATGCCTACCGGCATGAGCGGTACCGTTATCGACGTTCAAGTCTTCACTCGTGAAGGTATTCAACGCGACAAACGTGCTCAATCCATTATTGATTCTGAATTGAAACGTTACCGTCAAGATTTGGGCGATCAATTGCGTATTTTCGATAATGACGCATTCGACCGTATCGAGCGTATGATTGTTGGTCAAAAAGCCAATGGTGGTCCGATGAAGCTGGCTAAAGGCAGCGAAATCACTACCGAATATTTGGCAAGCCTGTCCAGCAAACATGATTGGTTTGACATCCGTCTGGCTGATGAAGATTTGGCCAAACAGTTGGAACTGATTAAATTGAGCCTGCAACAAAAACGCGAAGAAGCGGATGAGTTGTATGAGATCAAAAAGAAAAAACTGACCCAAGGCGACGAGCTGCAACCGGGCGTACAAAAAATGGTGAAAGTATTTATCGCCATCAAACGCCGTCTGCAAGCCGGTGACAAAATGGCGGGTCGCCACGGTAACAAAGGTGTGGTATCACGCATTCTGCCGGTGGAAGACATGCCTTATATGGCTGACGGCCGTCCGGTAGACATCGTACTGAACCCATTGGGCGTACCTTCCCGTATGAACATCGGTCAGATTTTGGAAGTTCACTTGGGTTGGGCGGCAAAAGGTATCGGTGAACGCATCGACCGCATGCTGAAAGAGCAACGCAAAGCCAGCGAGCTGCGTGAATTCTTGAACAAGCTCTACAACAGTAGCGGTAAGAAAGAAGATTTGGACAGTCTGACAGATGAAGAAATTATCGAATTGGCTTCCAACCTACGTAAAGGTGCATCTTTTGCCTCTCCTGTATTCGACGGTGCGAAAGAGTCTGAAATCCGCGAAATGTTGAACTTGGCTTACCCAAGCGAAGATCCTGAGGTTGAGAAACTGGGCTTTAACGACAGTAAAACTCAAATCACGCTCTATGACGGCCGTTCAGGCGAAGCATTTGACCGTAAGGTTACAGTCGGTGTGATGCACTATCTGAAACTGCACCACTTGGTTGACGAAAAAATGCACGCCCGTTCTACCGGTCCATACAGTCTGGTTACCCAGCAGCCTCTGGGCGGTAAAGCTCAGTTCGGTGGCCAACGTTTCGGTGAGATGGAGGTTTGGGCATTGGAAGCATACGGCGCGGCATACACGCTGCAAGAGATGCTGACTGTGAAGTCTGACGATGTGAACGGCCGTACCAAAATGTACGAGAACATCGTCAAAGGCGAACACAAAATCGATGCCGGTATGCCTGAATCCTTCAACGTATTGGTTAAAGAGATTCGCTCACTGGGCTTGGATATCGATTTGGAACGCTACTAAACAGAAGTTTTCAGACGGCCTTTTAAGGTCGTCTGAAAAAGCGGTTTCAGAATAAGAATGAAGCAATCGGCATTTAGGCCGTCTGAAATCGAAAGTACCGGTTCCCAATATCGAAAATCCGCCATGCGGTAAAAATACTTCCTTCAAGGAGCAAAAATGAATTTGTTGAACTTATTTAATCCGTTGCAAACTGCCGGCATGGAAGAAGAGTTTGATGCCATCAAAATCGGTATTGCCTCTCCCGAAACCATCCGCTCATGGTCTTATGGCGAAGTTAAAAAACCTGAAACCATCAACTACCGTACGTTCAAACCTGAGCGCGACGGTTTGTTCTGCGCCAAAATCTTTGGTCCGGTCAAAGACTATGAATGTTTGTGCGGTAAATACAAACGCTTAAAATTTAAAGGCGTAACCTGTGAAAAATGTGGCGTAGAAGTGACCTTGTCTAAAGTACGCCGCGAACGCATGGGCCACATTGAATTGGCTGCACCTGTTGCCCACATTTGGTTCTTGAAATCCCTGCCTTCCCGCTTGGGTATGGTATTGGACATGACTTTGCGCGATATCGAACGCGTATTGTACTTTGAAGCATTTGTGGTAACCGATCCCGGCATGACTCCGTTGCAACGTCGTCAATTGCTGACAGAAGACGATTACTACAACAAACTGGACGAATACGGCGACGACTTCGATGCCAAAATGGGTGCAGAAGGTATCCGCGAATTGCTGCGTACCTTGGATATTACCGGCGAAATCGAAATCCTGCGTCAAGAGCTGGAATCTACCGGTTCTGACACCAAAATCAAAAAAATTGCCAAACGTTTGAAAGTATTGGAAGCCTTCCACCGTTCCGGTATGAAACTGGAATGGATGATTATGGATGTGCTGCCGGTATTGCCGCCTGATTTGCGTCCGTTGGTTCCATTGGATGGCGGTCGTTTTGCCACTTCCGATTTGAACGATTTGTATCGCCGCGTTATTAACCGCAACAACCGTCTGAAACGTCTGTTGGAACTGCATGCGCCTGACATCATCGTTCGTAACGAAAAACGTATGTTGCAAGAAGCAGTTGACTCTCTGTTGGATAACGGCCGTCGCGGTAAAGCCATGACCGGTGCCAACAAACGTCCGCTGAAATCATTGGCTGACATGATTAAAGGTAAAGGCGGCCGCTTCCGTCAAAACCTGTTGGGTAAACGTGTGGACTACTCCGGTCGTTCCGTGATTACCGTAGGCCCATACCTGCGTCTGCACCAATGTGGTCTGCCGAAAAAAATGGCTTTGGAACTGTTCAAACCATTCATTTTCCACAAATTAGAAAAACAAGGTTTGGCTTCTACCGTTAAAGCTGCGAAAAAATTGGTAGAGCAAGAAGTACCTGAAGTATGGGATATCTTGGAAGAAGTCATCCGCGAACATCCGATTATGCTGAACCGTGCGCCAACCCTGCACCGTTTGGGTATTCAAGCGTTCGAACCTATCCTGATCGAAGGTAAAGCGATTCAGTTGCACCCATTGGTGTGTGCCGCATTTAACGCCGACTTTGACGGTGACCAAATGGCTGTACACGTTCCATTGAGCTTGGAAGCACAAATGGAAGCACGTACGCTGATGCTGGCTTCAAACAACGTATTGTCTCCAGCCAACGGCGAACCAATCATCGTACCTTCTCAAGATATCGTATTGGGTCTGTACTACATGACCCGCGACCGTATCAATGCCAAAGGCGAAGGCAGCCTGTTTGCCGATGTGAAAGAAGTGCATCGTGCATACCATACCAAACAGGTTGAACTGGGTACGAAAATTACCGTACGTCTGCGTGAATGGGTGAAAAACGAAGCAGGTGAGTTTGAGCCTGTTGTTAACCGTTACGAAACAACTGTCGGCCGTGCATTGTTGAGCGAAATCTTGCCTAAAGGCCTGCCGTTCGAGTACATCAACAAAGCGCTGAAGAAAAAAGAAATTTCTAAACTGATTAACGCATCATTCCGTCTGTGCGGCTTGCGTGAAACAGTTATTTTCGCCGACCACCTGATGTATACTGGTTTCGGTTTTGCGGCAAAAGGCGGTATTTCCATTGCGGTTGACGATATGGAAATTCCGAAAGAAAAAGCAGCCTTGCTGGCTGAAGCTAATGCCGAAGTTAAAGAAATCGAAGACCAATACCGTCAAGGTTTGGTGACCAATGGCGAACGTTACAACAAAGTGGTCGATATTTGGGGTCGTGCCGGCGATAAGATCGCTAAAGCGATGATGGACAACCTGTCCAAACAAAAAGTCATCGACCGTGACGGCAACGAAGTTGACCAAGAGTCCTTCAACTCTATTTACATGATGGCCGACTCTGGTGCCCGTGGTTCTGCGGCTCAGATTAAACAGTTGTCCGGTATGCGTGGTTTGATGGCGAAACCTGACGGCTCCATTATTGAAACGCCTATTACCTCTAACTTCCGCGAAGGCCTGACCGTATTGCAATACTTTATTGCGACCCACGGTGCGCGTAAGGGTTTGGCGGATACCGCATTGAAAACTGCAAACTCCGGTTACCTGACCCGTCGTTTGGTAGACGTAACCCAAGACTTGGTGGTTGTTGAAGACGATTGCGGTACTTCAGACGGCTTTGTGATGAAGGCAGTGGTACAAGGCGGTGACGTAATTGAAGCTTTGCGTGAGCGTATTTTGGGCCGCGTTACTGCTTCTGATGTTGTCGATCCTTCGACTGGAGAGACTTTGGTTGAAGCCGGTACGTTGTTGACCGAGAAACTGGTAGATATGATCGACCAATCCGGTGTCGATGAAGTCAAAGTCCGTACGCCGATTACTTGTAAAACCCGTCATGGCCTGTGTGCACACTGCTATGGTCGCGACTTGGCACGCGGTAAACTGGTTAATGCCGGTGAGGCAGTTGGTGTGATTGCTGCACAATCCATTGGTGAGCCAGGTACTCAGCTGACCATGCGTACGTTCCACATCGGTGGTGCGGCATCTCGTGCGGCAGCAGCCAGCCAAGTAGAAGCCAAATCCAACGGTACAGCGCGTTTCAGCAGCCAAATGCGTTACGTTGCCAACAACAAAGGCGAGTTGGTTGTCATCGGCCGTTCTTGTGAAGTAGTGATTCATGACGATATCGGTCGCGAACGTGAACGTCACAAAGTACCTTACGGTGCAATCCTGCTGGTACAAGACGGCGAAGCCATTAAAGCCGGTCAAACCTTGGCAACTTGGGATCCGCATACCCGTCCGATGATCACCGAACACGCAGGTATGGTGAAATTCGAAAACGTGGAAGAGGGTGTTACCGTTGCGAAACAAACCGACGATGTCACCGGTTTGTCTACTCTGGTAGTGATTGACGGTAAACGTCGTTCCTCTGGTGCTTCTAAACTGTTGCGTCCGACTGTCAAACTGTTGGATGAAAACGGTCTGGAAATTTGCATCCCAGGTACCACTACCCCAGTTTCTATGGCATTCCCGGTCGGTGCGGTGATTACCATCCGTGAAGGTCAGGAAGTCGGTAAGGGTGATGTATTGGCGCGTATTCCGCAAGCGTCTTCTAAAACCCGCGATATTACCGGTGGTCTGCCACGCGTAGCCGAATTGTTTGAAGCACGCGTGCCGAAAGATGCAGGTATGTTGGCAGAAATTACCGGTACAGTTTCCTTCGGTAAAGAAACCAAAGGTAAACAGCGTCTGATTATTACCGACGTAGACGGTGTAGCATACGAAACCCTGATTTCTAAAGAGAAACAAATTCTGGTACACGACGGTCAAGTGGTAAACCGCGGTGAAACCATCGTAGACGGTGCTGTAGATCCACACGACATTCTGCGTCTGCAAGGTATCGAAGCATTGGCCCGCTACATTGTTCAAGAGGTGCAAGAGGTTTACCGCCTGCAAGGTGTGAAGATTTCCGATAAACACATCGAAGTCATCATCCGTCAAATGCTGCGTCGAGTGAACATCGTTGATTCAGGTGATACAGAGTTCATTACTGGTGAGCAAGTTGAGCGTGGCGATGTGATGCTTGCCAATGAAAAAGCCATGGCTGAAGACAAAGAGCCAGCACGTTACGAAAACGTGTTGCTGGGTATTACCAAAGCTTCCTTGTCTACAGACAGCTTCATTTCTGCGGCATCGTTCCAAGAAACAACCCGCGTCTTGACAGAGGCCGCTATTATGGGCAAACAAGACGAGCTGCGCGGTTTGAAAGAGAACGTGATTGTCGGTCGTTTGATTCCTGCCGGTACAGGTTTGACCTACCACCGCAGCCGTCACCAACAATGGCAGCAAGCTGATCAAGAAACTTCTGAAACCGAAGCTTCAGACGAATAATCCCTTGGGATTATTGTGAAAATAAAACCGCAAGCCAGTCTTGCGGTTTTATTTTTTAGAGGATTTAAAAGAAAGTGGAGTTTAAGGCTGTCTGAATAAATAAGGAAAGCAATGGAGAAAATAAGTAGAGAGCAAATTACGGACTTATTTAAAATGACAAAGGCCGTCTGAATCTTTCAGACGGCCTTTGTTTCCAAAATTTAGACATAAATTGGAAAACACCAAACTTTATCAGTCATTTGCTTGACTAAACCCTTGCAGTAAAAATATAATTCCAATCTTGTCGACATGGTGTCGGCAAGTATTTAACTCAACAGGACGAGAAAATATGCCAACTATTAACCAATTGGTACGCAAAGGCCGTCAAAAGCCTGTGTACGTAAACAAAGTGCCTGCACTGGAAGCTTGCCCGCAAAAACGTGGCGTGTGCACCCGTGTATACACAACTACCCCTAAAAAACCTAACTCTGCATTGCGTAAAGTATGTAAAGTTCGCCTGACCAACGGTTTTGAAGTCATTTCATATATCGGCGGTGAAGGCCACAACCTGCAAGAGCACAGCGTCGTATTGATCCGCGGCGGTCGTGTAAAAGACTTGCCAGGTGTACGTTACCACACTGTACGCGGTTCCTTGGATACTGCAGGTGTTAAAGACCGTAAACAAGCCCGTTCTAAATACGGTGCTAAGCGTCCTAAATAATTATCGGGACTCAAATAGGCACGTCGGCCGCCTAAGCTGAACAACGGCCGAGTAAGTGAATACTCAATTGGGTATTCATGGGAATTGACCCAACTGAATAGATTAAAGGAAATTAAAATGCCAAGACGTAGAGAAGTCCCTAAGCGCGACGTACTGCCAGATCCTAAGTTCGGCAGCGTTGAGCTGACTAAATTCATGAATGTATTGATGATTGACGGTAAAAAATCTGTTGCAGAACGTATCGTTTACGGTGCACTGGAACAAATTGAGAAAAAAACCGGCAAAGTAGCAATCGAAGTATTTAACGAAGCCATTGCAAATGCCAAACCTATCGTGGAAGTGAAAAGCCGCCGTGTAGGTGGTGCAAACTACCAAGTTCCTGTTGAAGTTCGTCCTTCACGTCGCCTGGCTTTGGCAATGCGCTGGGTTCGCGATGCGGCCCGTAAACGTGGTGAGAAATCTATGGACCTGCGTTTGGCAGGCGAATTGATTGATGCGGCTGAAGGTCGTGGCGGTGCGTTGAAAAAACGTGAAGAAGTACACCGTATGGCTGAAGCTAACAAAGCATTCTCTCACTTCCGTTTCTAATATCGAAAGGCTAACAAAATGGCTCGTAAGACCCCTATCAGCCTGTATCGCAATATTGGTATTTCTGCCCATATTGACGCGGGTAAAACAACCACAACAGAACGTATTCTGTTCTATACAGGTTTGACTCACAAGTTGGGTGAGGTGCATGACGGCGCAGCAACTACCGACTACATGGAACAAGAGCAAGAGCGTGGTATTACCATTACTTCTGCTGCTGTGACTTCTTATTGGTCCGGTATGGCGAAACAGTTCCCTGAACACCGTTTCAACATCATTGATACCCCAGGACACGTTGACTTTACCGTAGAGGTAGAGCGTTCTATGCGTGTATTGGACGGTGCAGTAATGGTTTACTGTGCAGTAGGTGGTGTTCAACCTCAATCCGAAACCGTATGGCGTCAAGCTAACAAATACCAAGTTCCTCGCTTGGCATTTGTAAACAAAATGGACCGTCAAGGTGCCAACTTCTTCCGCGTTGTCGAGCAAATGAAAACCCGTTTGCGCGCAAACCCTGTACCTATCGTAATCCCAGTTGGTGCAGAAGATAGCTTCAGTGGTGTTGTTGACCTGCTGAAAATGAAATCTATCATCTGGAACGAAGCTGATAAAGGTACAACCTTTACCTATGGCGATATTCCTGCTGAGTTGGTTGAAACTGCTGAAGAATGGCGTCAAAACATGATTGAAGCCGCAGCAGAAGCCAGCGAAGAATTGATGGATAAATACTTGGGTGGTGAAGAGCTGACCGAAGAAGAAATCGTAGGTGCATTGCGTCAACGTACTTTGGCAGGTGAAATCCAACCAATGTTGTGCGGTTCTGCATTTAAAAACAAAGGTGTTCAACGTATGTTGGACGCAGTAGTAGAATTGTTGCCTGCTCCTACCGACATTCCTCCTGTTCAAGGTGTTAACCCTGACACTGAAGAAGCAGACAGCCGCCAAGCCAGCGACGAAGAGAAATTCTCTGCATTGGCGTTCAAAATGTTGAACGACAAATACGTTGGTCAGCTGACTTTCATCCGCGTTTACTCTGGTGTCGTGAAATCCGGTGATACCGTATTGAACTCTGTAAAAGGTACTCGTGAACGTATCGGTCGTTTGGTGCAAATGACTGCTGCGGACCGTACTGAAATCGAAGAAGTACGCGCTGGTGATATTGCAGCTGCAATCGGTTTGAAAGACGTTACCACTGGTGAAACTCTGTGTGCTGAAAGCGCACCAATCATCTTGGAACGCATGGAATTCCCTGAGCCGGTAATCCATATTGCCGTTGAGCCAAAAACCAAAGCTGACCAAGAGAAAATGGGTATTGCCCTGAACCGTCTGGCTAAAGAAGACCCTTCTTTCCGTGTTCGTACAGACGAAGAATCCGGTCAAACCATTATTTCCGGTATGGGTGAATTGCACTTGGAAATTATTGTTGACCGTATGAAACGCGAATTCGGTGTGGAAGCTAACATTGGTGCGCCTCAAGTTGCATACCGTGAAACTATCCGCAAAGAAGTTGAAGCTGAATACAAACACGCTAAACAATCCGGTGGTAAAGGTCAATACGGTCACGTTGTGATCAAAATGGAACCTATGGAGCCGGGTGGTGCAGGTTACGAATTTATCGACGAAATTAAAGGTGGTGTGATTCCTCGCGAATTCATTCCTTCTGTTGATAAAGGTATCCGTGACACCCTGCCTAACGGTATCGTTGCGGGCTACCCAGTGGTTGACGTACGCGTACGTTTGATCTTCGGTTCTTCGCATGATGTCGACTCTTCACAATTGGCCTTTGAATTGGCAGCTTCTCAAGCCTTTAAAGAAGGTATGCGTAAAGCCAATCCTGCTCTGCTTGAGCCAATCATGGCAGTTGAAGTGGAAACCCCTGAAGAATACATGGGTGACGTAATGGGCGACTTGAACCGTCGTCGTGGCGTTGTATTGGGTATGGATGATGACGGTATCGGCGGTAAGAAAGTTCGTGCCGAAGTGCCTCTGGCAGAAATGTTTGGTTACTCAACCGACCTGCGTTCTGCAACCCAAGGCCGCGCTACTTACTCCATGGAGTTCAAAAAATACGCTGAAGCTCCTGCTCACGTAGCTGCTGCTGTAACTGAAGCCCGCAAAGGCTAATCAGAAAAGGCCGTCTGAAACTGAAAATAAATTTTCAGACGGCCATTGTTCTTTAATCGATCTTTATATGTAAAGGAATTAGCTCATGGCTAAGGAAAAATTTGAACGTAGCAAACCGCACGTAAACGTTGGCACCATCGGTCACGTTGACCATGGTAAAACCACTCTGACTGCTGCTTTGACTACTATTTTGGCTAAAAAATTCGGTGGCGCTGCAAAAGCTTACGACCAAATCGACAACGCTCCTGAAGAAAAAGCTCGTGGTATTACCATTAATACCTCACACGTAGAATACGAAACTGAAACCCGTCACTACGCGCACGTAGACTGCCCGGGCCACGCCGACTACGTTAAAAACATGATTACCGGTGCTGCCCAAATGGACGGCGCGATCTTGGTATGTTCCGCAGCTGACGGTCCTATGCCTCAAACTCGCGAACACATCCTGTTGGCTCGCCAAGTAGGTGTACCTTACATCATCGTATTCATGAACAAATGCGACATGGTTGACGATGCCGAGCTGTTGGAACTGGTTGAAATGGAAATTCGTGACTTGTTGTCAAGCTACGACTTCCCAGGCGACGACTGCCCAATCGTACAAGGTTCTGCACTGAAAGCTTTAGAAGGTGATGCTGCTTACGAAGAAAAAATCTTCGAATTGGCTGCTGCCTTGGACAGCTATATCCCAACACCTGAGCGTGCTGTGGACAAACCTTTCTTGTTGCCTATTGAAGACGTATTCTCTATCTCTGGCCGTGGTACAGTAGTAACCGGTCGTGTAGAGCGCGGTATCATCCACGTTGGTGACGAGATCGAAATCGTAGGTCTGAAAGAAACCCAAAAAACCACTTGTACCGGCGTTGAAATGTTCCGCAAACTGCTGGACGAAGGTCAAGCAGGCGATAACGTAGGTGTATTGTTGCGTGGTACTAAACGTGAAGATGTAGAGCGTGGTCAAGTATTGGCTAAACCAGGTACTATCACTCCTCACACCAAATTCAAAGCAGAAGTATACGTACTGAGCAAAGAAGAGGGTGGTCGTCACACTCCATTCTTCGCTAACTACCGTCCACAATTCTACTTCCGTACTACTGACGTAACTGGTGCAGTTACTTTGGAAGAAGGCGTAGAAATGGTAATGCCAGGTGAGAACGTAACCATTACTGTAGAACTGATTGCGCCTATCGCTATGGAAGAAGGTCTGCGCTTTGCGATTCGCGAAGGTGGTCGTACCGTAGGTGCGGGTGTGGTTTCTTCTATAATCGCTTAATTGAGGGATATTGATAAATGGCAAACCAAAAAATCCGTATCCGCCTGAAAGCTTATGATTACAGTCTGATTGACCGTTCTGCACAAGAAATCGTTGAAACTGCCAAACGTACTGGTGCTGTTGTTAAAGGTCCGATTCCTTTGCCAACTAAAATCGAACGTTTCAATATCTTGCGTTCCCCTCACGTGAACAAAACTTCTCGTGAACAATTGGAAATCCGTACCCACTTACGTTTGATGGACATCGTGGACTGGACTGACAAAACTACTGATGCACTGATGAAACTGGATCTTCCAGCAGGTGTGGATGTAGAAATTAAAGTTCAATAAGAACTGAAAAACCGAACAGCTTGGCTGTTCGGTTTTTTATAGAATTCTTAGGCCGTCTGAAAATTTTCAGATATTTGGCAACACTTCATCCGAAAAAATGATGGGTTTAAGAAGTTAAATTGAAATTTTTGTTGATATTTCTTTGATTTGTCAATTATAATGGCGGACTTGGTACATCCGTATCAAGTTTAACTTTGTCTGAAAGGCAGGCCAATCGTAGCCCGCCCCTTTACTTAAAAGGAAAATAATCATGACTTTAGGTCTGGTTGGACGCAAAGTTGGTATGACTCGCGTGTTCGACGAACAGGGTGTTTCTGTTCCGGTAACCGTTTTAGATATGTCTGCCAACCGCGTTACACAAGTGAAATCCAAAGATACTGACGGCTACACTGCTGTACAAGTTACCTTTGGTCAGAAAAAAGCTAATCGTGTCAACAAAACTGAAGCCGGTCACTTTGCTAAAGCAGGTGTTGAAGCTGGTCGCGGTTTGGTTGAATTTGCTTTGACTGAAGAAAAACTGGCTGAATTGAAAGCCGGTGATGAAATTACCGTTTCTATGTTTGAAGTTGGTCAATTGGTAGATGTAACCGGTACCTCTAAAGGTAAAGGTTTCTCTGGTACGATCAAACGCCATAACTTCGGTGCTCAACGTACTTCCCACGGTAACTCCCGTTCTCACCGTGTTCCTGGTTCTATCGGTATGGCACAAGACCCTGGTCGCGTGTTCCCTGGTAAACGTATGGCAGGTCAATACGGCAACACTAAAGCAACTGTTCAAAAATTGGAAGTTGTACGTGTTGATGCTGAACGCCAACTCTTGTTGGTTAAAGGTGCTGTTCCTGGTTCGGTTAACAGCGACGTCGTGGTTCGTCCTAGCGTGAAAGTAGGTGCGTAATGGAATTGAAAGTAATTGACGCTAAAGGACAAGTATCTGGCAGCTTGGCTGTTTCTGATGCTTTGTTTGCTCGTGAATACAATGAAGCTCTGGTTCACCAACTGGTTACTGCTTACTTAGCAAATGCCCGTTCTGGTAATCGTGCTCAAAAAACTCGTGCCGAAGTAAACCACTCTACTAAAAAACCATGGCGCCAAAAAGGTACCGGCCGTGCTCGTTCCGGTATGACTTCTTCTCCGCTGTGGCGTAAAGGTGGTCGTGCATTCCCAAACAAACCTGATGAAAACTTCACTCAAAAAGTGAACCGTAAAATGTACCGTGCCGGTATGGCGACTATTTTGTCCCAATTGGCTCGTGATGAACGTTTGTTTGCAATCGAAGCATTGACTGCTGAAACTCCTAAAACTAAAGTTTTTGCTGAACAAGTGAAAAATTTGGGTTTGGAGCAAGTTCTGTTTGTAACTAAACAGCTCGACGAGAATGTTTACTTGGCTTCACGCAACTTGCCTAACGTATTGGTTTTGGAAGCTCAACAAGTTGATCCTTACAGCTTGCTGCGTTACAAAAAAGTCGTTATCACTAAAGATGCAGTTGCACAATTAGAGGAGCAATGGGTATGAATCAACAACGTTTGACTCAAGTAATCTTGGCACCTATCGTTTCTGAAAAAAGCAACGTATTGGCTGAAAAATGTAACCAAATGACGTTTAAAGTTTTGGCAAATGCAACTAAACCTGAAATTAAAGCGGCTGTTGAGCTGCTGTTCGGCGTTCAAGTTGCAGACGTTACTACTGTTACCATTAAAGGTAAAGTTAAACGTTTTGGTCGCACTTTAGGCCGTCGCAGCGATGTTAAAAAGGCTTATGTAAGCTTGGCTGCCGGTCAAGAGTTGGATTTGGAAGCCGCTGCTGCAGCTGCAGATAAGGAATAAACAAAATGGCAATCGTTAAAATGAAGCCGACCTCTGCAGGCCGTCGCGGCATGGTTCGCGTGGTAACAGAAGGTTTGCACAAAGGTGCACCTTATGCACCTCTGCTGGAAAAGAAAAATTCTACTGCCGGTCGTAACAACAATGGTCATATCACTACCCGTCATAAAGGTGGTGGTCATAAACATCATTACCGCGTCGTAGATTTTAAACGTAACAAAGACGGTATCCCTGCAAAAGTAGAGCGTATCGAATATGACCCTAACCGTACTGCATTTATCGCACTGTTGTGCTATGCAGATGGTGAGCGTCGCTACATTATTGCTCCTCGTGGTATTCAAGCCGGTGCAGTATTGGTTTCCGGTGCTGAAGCTGCGATCAAAGTAGGTAACACTCTGCCGATCCGCAATATTCCTGTTGGTACAACTATTCACTGTATCGAAATGAAACCAGGTAAAGGTGCACAAATTGCACGTTCTGCTGGTGCTTCTGCGGTATTGCTTGCAAAAGAAGGTGCTTACGCACAGGTTCGTTTGCGTTCTGGCGAAGTACGCAAAATTAGCGTAAATTGCCGTGCAACTATCGGTGAAGTTGGTAACGAAGAACAAAGCCTGAAAAAAATCGGTAAAGCTGGTGCTAACCGCTGGCGTGGTATTCGTCCGACCGTTCGTGGTGTTGTAATGAACCCTGTTGATCACCCACATGGTGGTGGTGAAGGCCGTACTGGTGAGGCTCGCGAACCGGTTAGCCCATGGGGTACTCCTGCTAAGGGCTACCGCACTCGTAATAACAAACGCACGGATAACATGATTGTTCGTCGTCGTTACTCAAATAAAGGTTAATTAGTATGGCTCGTTCATTAAAAAAAGGCCCATATGTAGACCTGCATTTGCTGAAAAAAGTAGATGCTGCTCGTGCAAGCAACGACAAACGCCCAATTAAAACTTGGTCACGTCGTTCTACCATTTTGCCTGATTTCATCGGTCTGACTATCGCTGTTCACAACGGTCGCACTCACGTGCCTGTGTTCATCAGCGATAACATGGTTGGTCATAAATTAGGTGAGTTCTCATTGACCCGTACCTTTAAAGGCCACTTGGCTGATAAAAAGGCTAAAAAGAAATAAGGTGAATCATGAGAGTAAGTGCACAACATAAAAACGCCCGTATTTCAGCTCAAAAAGCTCGTTTGGTAGCTGATTTGATTCGTGGTAAAGACGTTGCCCAAGCTTTGAATATCTTGGCATTCAGCCCTAAAAAAGGTGCTGAGCTGATTAAAAAAGTATTGGAATCAGCAATCGCCAATGCCGAGCACAACAATGGTGCCGACATTGACGAACTGAAAGTGGTAACTATCTTTGTTGACAAAGGCTCAAGCTTGAAACGTTTCCAAGCTCGTGCCAAAGGTCGCGGTAACCGCATCGAGAAACAAACTTGTCATATTAACGTGACAGTGGGCAACTAAGGAAAAGCTATGGGACAAAAGATTAACCCTACAGGCTTTCGCCTGGCGGTAACTAAAGACTGGGCTTCAAAATGGTTTGCTAAAAGCACCGACTTTTCTACTGTTTTGAAACAAGATATTGATGTTCGTAACTACTTGCGTAAAAAACTGGCTAATGCTTCAGTTGGTCGCGTAGTGATCGAACGTCCTGCTAAATCTGCACGTATTACCATTCACTCTGCTCGTCCAGGTGTGGTTATTGGTAAAAAAGGCGAGGATATCGAAATCTTGAAACGTGACTTGCAAGCTCTGATGGGTGTGCCTGTTCATGTAAATATTGAAGAGATTCGTCGTCCTGAATTGGATGCTCAAATCATTGCTGATGGTATTGCCCAGCAGCTTGAAAAACGTGTTCAATTCCGTCGCGCTATGAAACGTGCAATGCAAAATGCAATGCGTTCTGGTGCTAAAGGCATCAAGATCATGACTTCAGGCCGTCTGAATGGTGCTGATATTGCTCGTAGCGAATGGTACCGTGAAGGTCGTGTACCTTTGCATACTTTGCGTGCGAACGTAGATTATGCAACTAGCGAAGCACACACTACTTATGGTGTACTGGGTCTGAAAGTTTGGGTTTATACAGAAGGTAATATTAAATCTTCTAAACCTGAGCATGAGAAGAAACAAAGAAAGGCAGGTGGACGTAATGCTGCAGCCAACTAGACTGAAATATCGCAAGCAACAAAAAGGCCGTAACACCGGTATTGCTACTCGCGGTAACAAAGTAAGTTTCGGTGAGTTCGGTTTGAAAGCCGTAGGCCGTGGCCGTTTGACTGCCCGCCAAATCGAAGCTGCTCGTCGTACTATGACTCGTCATATTAAACGTGGCGGTCGTATTTGGATTCGTGTATTCCCTGATAAACCAATTACTGAGAAACCTATCCAAGTTCGTATGGGTGGCGGTAAAGGTAATGTGGAATATTACATTGCTGAAGTTAAACCAGGCAAAGTATTGTACGAAATGGACGGTGTTCCTGAGTCTTTGGCTCGTGAAGCATTTGAATTGGCCGCTGCCAAATTGCCTATTCCTACAACCTTTGTAGTAAGACAGGTGGGTCAATAATGAAAGCAAATGAATTGAAAGACAAATCTATTGAGCAATTAAACTCTGATTTGTTGGACTTGTTGAAAGCTCAGTTTGGCTTACGCATGCAAAATGCAACCGGTCAGTTGGGTAAATCAAGCGAGTTGAAACGTGTACGTCGCGATATTGCTCGTATTAAAACCATTTTAACTGAAAAAGGTGCTAAGTAATGAGCGAAGCTAAAAATGTTCGTACTTTGCAAGGCAAAGTGGTAAGCGACAAAATGGACAAAACTGTTACAGTATTGGTTGAGCGTAAAGTTAAACACCCTCTGTACGGTAAAATTATTCGTTTATCAACTAAAATCCATGCTCATGATGAAAACAATCAATATGGCATTGGTGATGTAGTGGTAATTGAGGAATCTCGTCCTTTGTCAAAAACCAAGTCTTGGGTTGTAAAAGAATTGGTTGAGAAAGCGCGTACTGTTTGATTTAAAACACAGTAATGTAGCTTAATAAGAAACGAAGTCTTGCAGCAAAGTTAATTTGCGTGTAAACTTCGTTTCTTATCTTCCAGCTTCTTATGGAAGTTTCTCTCCCTTCGGGATCCAAGACTGGTTTACTAGAACCGTGAAGGTTTCATTTAATAAGCAGCTTAAAGTAAGGTGCGAGTTATATGAAAGTGGTAAATTAAGTTGGTTAATTTAAAGGTACTAATATGATTCAAATGCAGACCATCTTAGATGTGGCTGATAACTCTGGTGCGCGTCGCGTAATGTGCATCAAAGTATTGGGCGGATCTAAGCGTCGCTACGCTTCTGTTGGCGACATTATTAAAGTTGCAGTTAAGGATGCAGCCCCACGTGGTCGTGTCAAAAAAGGTGATGTATACAATGCGGTAGTTGTTCGTACTGCTAAGGGTGTACGTCGTCCTGATGGTGCGTTAATTAAATTCGATAACAATGCTGCTGTGTTGTTGAATAATAAACTTGAACCTCTGGGTACCCGTATTTTTGGTCCGGTAACCCGTGAATTGCGTACTGAGCGATTTATGAAAATCGTTTCATTGGCGCCTGAAGTATTATAAGGAATAGCGCGATGAATAAGATCATTAAAGGCGATCAGGTTGTAGTGATTACCGGTAAAGATAAAGGTAAGCAAGGTCAAGTAGTTCGAGTGTTGGGTGATAAAGTTGTTGTTGAGGGTGTTAATGTTGTGAAACGCCATCAAAAACCTAATCCAATGCGTGGTATTGAGGGTGGTATTATTACTAAAGAAATGCCTTTGGATATTTCTAATATTGCAATCCTGAATCCGGAAACTAATAAAGCAGACCGTGTTGGTATTAAACTGATTGAAAATGAAGGCAAAGTTAAACGCGTTCGTTTCTTCAAATCAAATGGCTCTATCATTGGAGCATAAGGAGATAACATGGCTCGTTTGAGAGAGTTTTATAAAGATACAGTTGTTCCTGAATTAGTTAAACAATTTGGTTACAAATCAGTAATGGAAGTTCCACGTATTGAAAAAATCACCTTGAATATGGGTGTGGGTGAAGCTGTTGCTGATAAAAAAGTTATGGAGCATGCTGTTTCTGATTTAGAGAAAATTGCTGGTCAAAAACCAGTTGTTACTGTTGCTCGTAAATCTATCGCAGGTTTTAAAATCCGTGATAACTATCCAGTTGGTTGCAAAGTAACATTGCGTCGTGATCAAATGTTTGAATTCTTGGATCGTTTGATTACTATTGCGTTGCCTCGCGTACGTGACTTCCGTGGTGTAAGCGGTAAATCATTTGATGGTCGTGGCAATTACAATATGGGCGTTCGTGAGCAAATTATTTTCCCGGAAATTGAATACGATAAAATCGATGCTTTGCGTGGTTTGAACATTACTATTACAACTACTGCAAAAACTGATGAAGAAGCGAAAGCTTTGTTGTCACTGTTCAAGTTTCCGTTTAAAGGATAATCATGGCTAAGAAAGCACTTATTAATCGTGAGCTGAAACGTCAAGCATTGGCGAAAAAGTTTGCAGCTAAACGTGAGGCAATTTTCGCTGTTATTAATGATGCTAATGCGACTGAAGAAGAACGTTTTGAAGCACGTTTGAAATTTCAATCCATTCCTCGTAATGCAGCACCTGTACGTCAACGTCGTCGTTGTGCTTTAACAGGTCGTCCTCGTGGCACTTTCCGTAAATTTGGTTTGGGCCGTATTAAAATCCGTGAAATCGCTATGCGTGGCGAGATCCCTGGTGTTGTTAAAGCTAGCTGGTAATAGGAGTATAAATAATGAGTATGCATGATCCTATTTCCGATATGTTGACTCGTATTCGCAATGCGCAACGTGCTAATAAAGCAGCAGTTGCCATGCCTTCCTCAAAACTGAAATGTGCAATTGCAAAAGTTCTGAAAGAAGAAGGTTATATCGAGGATTTTGCGGTTTCTGCTGATGCAAAACCGGTATTGGAAATTCAATTAAAATACTATGCAGGTCGTCCTGTGATTGAGCAAATTAAACGTGTTTCACGTCCAGGTTTGCGTATTTACAAAGCATCAAGTGAGATCCCTAGCGTAATGAATGGCTTGGGTGTCGCTATTGTTAGTACTTCTAAAGGTGTAATGACTGATCGCAAAGCCCGTTCTGAGGGTGTTGGTGGTGAGTTGTTGTGCATCGTAGCCTAGTGGAGAAAAGTAAATGTCACGCGTCGCAAAAAACCCAGTGACTGTTCCTGCTGGTGTAGAAGTAAAATTCGGAACAGATACATTGGTTATCAAAGGTAAAAACGGCGAATTGTCTTTTCCTTTGCATTCCGATGTTGCTATTGAACTGAACGATGGTAAATTGACTTTTGCTGCAAAAAATGACAGTAAACAGGCTAATGCTATGTCTGGTACTGCTCGTGCATTGGTTAATAACATGGTTAAGGGTGTTTCTGAAGGTTTTGAGAAAAAACTTCAATTGATTGGTGTGGGTTATCGTGCCCAAGCTCAAGGCAAAGTTTTGAACTTGTCTTTGGGTTTCTCTCATCCAATCGTATATGAAATGCCTGAAGGTGTTTCTGTTCAAACTCCTAGCCAAACAGAAATCGTTTTGACTGGTGCAGATAAACAAGTGGTTGGCCAAGTCGCTGCTGAAATTCGCGCATTCCGTTCTCCTGAGCCTTATAAAGGTAAAGGTGTTCGTTATGTGGGTGAAGTAGTAGTGATGAAAGAAGCCAAGAAAAAATAATTGAGGTTCACTAATGGATAAACATACAACCCGACTCCGTCGTGCACGCAAAACCCGTGCGCGTATTGCGGACTTGAAAATGGTAAGATTATGTGTGTTCCGCAGCAATAATCATATTTATGCTCAAGTAATTAGTGCTGAAGGTGATAAAGTATTGGCTCAAGCCTCTACATTGGAAGCTGAAGTACGTAGTAGCCTGAAATCAGGTAGTAACGTTGAAGCAGCAGCTGTAGTTGGTAAGCGTATTGCTGAAAAAGCTAAAGCAGCGGGTGTTGAAAAAGTTGCTTTTGACCGTTCAGGTTTCCAATATCACGGTCGTGTGAAAGCTTTGGCTGAAGCTGCACGTGAAAATGGTTTAAGCTTCTAATATTTGGAGACTTTCAGATGGCAAAACATGAAATTGAAGAACGCGGTGACGGCCTGATTGAAAAGATGGTCGCAGTTAATCGCGTGACTAAAGTAGTTAAAGGTGGTCGTATCATGGCTTTCTCCGCACTGACTGTTGTTGGTGATGGTGATGGTCGCATCGGTATGGGCAAAGGCAAATCAAAAGAAGTACCAGTTGCTGTTCAAAAAGCAATGGATCAAGCTCGACGCTCTATGATTAAAGTACCTTTGAAAAACGGTACTATTCATCATGAGGTTATTGGTCGTCATGGTGCTACTAAGGTATTTATGCAACCTGCTAAAGAAGGTAGCGGTGTAAAAGCTGGTGGTCCAATGCGTTTAGTATTTGATGCTATGGGTATTCATAACATTTCAGCTAAAGTACATGGTTCTACTAATCCTTACAATATTGTACGCGCTACATTAGACGGTTTGTCTAAACTGTATACCCCTGCTGATATTGCTGCTAAACGTGGCTTGACAGTAGAAGATATTTTGGGAGCTAACCATGACTGAGCAAAAAAAGATTAAAGTTACATTGGTTAAGAGCCTGATCGGTACAATTGAATCTCATCGTGCATGTGCTCGTGGTTTAGGTTTGCGCCGCCGTGAACATACTGTAGAGGTTTTGGATACCCCTGAAAACCGTGGCATGATCAATAAAATCAGCTACTTGTTGAAAGTGGAGTCTTAATATGTTTTTGAATACTATTCAACCTGCTGAGGGTGCTACTCGCGCCAGTCGTCGTGTAGGCCGTGGTATTGGTAGCGGCTTGGGTAAGACAGGTGGTCGTGGTCATAAAGGTCAAAAAAGCCGTTCTGGTGGCTTCCACAAGGTAGGTTTTGAAGGCGGTCAAATGCCTTTGCAACGCCGTCTGCCGAAACGTGGTTTCAAATCTTTGACTGCTGCCGCAAATGCTGAAGTTCGTTTGAGTGAATTAAATCTGATTGCTGTGAACGAGATTGATGTCTTGGTTCTTAAACAAGCTGGTCTGATTCCTGCAACTGTTTCTAATGTAAAAGTTATTGCTTCTGGTGAAATCTCAAAAGCAGTTACCTTGAAAGGTGTAAAAGCTACTAAAGGTGCTAAAGCTGCTATTGAAGCTGCCGGTGGTAAAGTAGAAGAATAAGGCTTGCACTACAGTGGCTAATCAACAATCTTTATCAGGATTATCCAAATTTGGTGATCTGAAAAAACGTCTGGCGTTCCTTTTAGGTGCTTTAGTCGTTTTCCGTATTGGTGCTCATATACCGGTACCGGGCGTAGATGCTGTTGCATTAGCTAAGTTATACGAAGGCGCTGCAAACGGCATATTCGGAATGTTAAATATGTTCTCGGGTGGTTCGTTGGAGCGCTTTAGTATATTTGCAATTGGTATCATGCCTTATATTTCGGCATCGATTATTGTTCAGCTTGCTTCTGAGATTGTTCCTTCTTTAAAAGCTTTGAAGAAGGAAGGTGAGGCTGGTAGAAAAATAATTACGAAGTATACTAGGTATGGGACGGTATTATTGGCTGTATTGCAAAGCTTTGGTGTTGCAACATTTGTTTATCAACAAGGTGTTGTTGTAACAAGTTCGCTTGAGTTTCATATTTCTACAGTAGTCTGTTTGGTTACAGGTACTATGTTTCTGATGTGGTTAGGGGAGCAAATTACCGAGCGTGGTATTGGTAATGGTATTTCTTTAATCATTACAGCAGGCATTGTATCGGGTATCCCATCCGGTATTGTTCGGTTGTTAACTTTGACTGAACAAGGTTCCATGAGTATGTTGATGGCAGTATCAATTGTGATTGGTATTTTGCTGTTGATCTATGCTGTAGTTTATTTTGAGAGTGCTCAGCGTAAAGTTCCTGTGCATTATGCTAAAAGACAGTTTGGCTCTGGAATGATGCCGGGACAAAGCATTCATATGCCGTTCAAGCTAAATATGGCAGGTGTTATTCCTCCTATTTTTGCTTCCAGTATCATTTTATTTCCATCTACCCTTTTAGGTTGGTTTGGTTCAAATAGTACAAATTCTGTTCTTCATAAGGTTGCTGCGATGCTGCAACACGGACAGCCTTTGTATATTGTATTATTTGCCACAACTATCATCTTCTTCTGCTATTTCTATACTGCTTTAGTATTTAGCCCTAAAGAGATGGCTGAAAATTTGAAGAAGAGTGGTGCATTTGTGCCGGGTATTCGCCCAGGTGAGCAAACCTCTAGATATTTGGAAAAAGTTGTACTGAGACTGACATTATTTGGTGCTTTGTATATTACTACAATCTGTCTGATACCTGAATTTTTAACGACGGCATTGAAAGTTCCTTTCTATTTAGGTGGAACATCTCTGCTCATTTTGGTTGTCGTTACAATGGATTTTAGGACGCAAATCAATTCATATCGAATGAGTAGTCAGTATGAAGACTTGATGAGTCGTCCAGATATGAAATCTTTGTCACGTAAGTAGGCTTATGGCTAAAGAAGATACCATACAGATGCAGGGCGAAATCCTTGAGACTTTGCCCAATGCAACATTTAAAGTAAAACTGGAAAATGATCATGTAGTACTTGGTCATATATCTGGCAAAATGCGGATGCACTATATCCGTATTTCTCCAGGTGATAAGGTAACAGTTGAATTGACTCCTTATGATTTAACCCGTGCTCGGATTGTTTTCCGAGCAAGATAAACGATAAAAGGAAATAAAATGCGTGTACAACCTTCTGTAAAGAAAATTTGTCGCAATTGCAAGATTATTCGTCGTAATCGTGTAGTTCGCGTAATTTGTACTGACCCACGTCACAAACAACGTCAAGGTTAAGAAGCTAGTTTTCTTAACTATTGATTTTGTGGTATAGTGACATAATTTGCCCTAAAAAGGAAAAAATATGGCTCGTATTGCAGGGGTAAATATCCCTAATAATGCCCATATCGTAATTGGCCTTCAGGCTATTTATGGTATTGGTGCGACTCGTGCTAAATTGATTTGTGAGGCAGCAAATATTGCTCCTAGTACTAAAGCAAAAGATTTGGACGAGGCTCAATTAGACGCTTTGCGTGAGCAAGTTGCTAAATATGAAGTTGAAGGCGATTTGCGTCGTGAAGTAACGATGAGCATTAAACGACTGATGGATATGGGTTGCTATCGCGGCTTCCGTCATCGTCGTGGCTTGCCTTGTCGTGGTCAACGCACTCGCACAAATGCTCGTACCCGTAAAGGTCCGCGCAAAGCGATTGCCGGTAAGAAATAAATTTTAAGGAATTTGATTAATGGCTAAAGCAAACACAGCTTCGCGTGTACGTAAAAAAGTACGTAAAACCGTAAGCGAAGGTATTGTGCACGTTCATGCATCTTTCAACAATACCATCATTACAATCACTGACCGTCAAGGCAATGCATTGTCTTGGGCTACCTCTGGCGGCGCTGGTTTTAAAGGTTCTCGTAAAAGTACACCATTTGCAGCACAAGTTGCAACAGAAGCAGCTGGTAAAGTTGCCCAAGAGTATGGCGTTAAAAATTTAGAAGTTCGCATTAAAGGCCCTGGCCCTGGTCGCGAATCTTCTGTACGTGCTTTAAACGCTCTTGGTTTCAAGATTACCAGCATTACTGACGTTACCCCGTTGCCTCATAACGGTTGCCGTCCGCCTAAAAAACGTCGTATTTAATATTGGAGTGATTTAAAACATGGCACGTTATATTGGCCCTAAATGTAAATTAGCACGTCGCGAAGGTACGGATCTGTTTTTGAAGAGTGCACGTCGCTCTTTGGATTCCAAATGTAAAATGGATTCTGCACCTGGTCAACACGGTGCGAAAAAACCACGTTTGTCAGACTACGGTTTGCAATTGCGTGAAAAACAAAAAATCCGTCGTATTTATGGCGTATTAGAGCGTCAATTCCGTCGTTACTTTGCGGAAGCAGATCGTCGTAAAGGCTCTACCGGTGAATTGCTGCTTCAATTGCTGGAGTCTCGTTTGGACAATGTCGTTTACCGTATGGGTTTTGGCTCTACTCGCGCCGAAGCACGTCAATTGGTTTCTCACAAAGCTATCATTGTAAACGGTCAAGTTGTTAATATCCCTTCTTTCCAAGTTAAAGCAGGTGATGTTGTAGCTGTTCGTGAAAAAGCTAAGAAACAAGTACGTATCCAAGAAGCATTGAGCCTGGCTACTCAAATTGGCTTGCCAAGCTGGGTATCTGTTGATGCCGATAAATTGGAAGGCGTATTCAAAAATATGCCGGATCGCTCAGAATTGTCTGGCGATATTAATGAACAGCTGGTGGTAGAGTTCTACTCTAAATAATGCTAGCTCAATGAGGGACAGTTAAATGCAAAATAGCACAACCGAATTTTTGAAACCTCGTCAAATCGATGTAGATACTTTGTCTTCCACTCGGGCCAAGGTGTCTATGCAGCCATTTGAACGTGGTTTTGGTCATACTTTAGGTAATGCTTTGCGTCGTATCTTACTGTCATCCATGAATGGCTTTGCCCCAACTGAAGTAGTTATTTCCGGCGTATTGCACGAATACTCTACTATTGATGGTGTTCAAGAGGATGTTGTCGACGTTCTCTTGAACATTAAAGGTATCGTATTCAAGCTTCACGGTCGTAACCAAGTTCAGTTGACTTTGAAAAAAACAGGTGCCGGTGCTGTTGTAGCCGGTGATATTGATTTGCCACACGATGTGGAAATCATCAATCCTGAACATGTTATTTGCCACTTGGCTGACAATGGCCAAATCGACATGGAAATTAAAGTTGAGCAAGGTCGTGGTTATCAATCTGTTTCAGGCCGTCGCGTATTGCGTGATGAGAACAAACAGATTGGTGCGATTCAGTTGGATGCGAGCTTTTCGCCCATCAGTCGTGTTAGCTTTGAAGTTGAACCTGCACGCGTAGAGCAACGCACGGATTTGGATAAATTGGTTTTGGATATTGAAACCAATGGTTCTATTGATCCAGAAGAAGCTGTACGTAGTGCCGCACGTATCTTAATTGACCAAATGTCTATTTTTGCAGATCTGCAAGGTACTCCGGTTGAAGAGGTTGAAGAAAAAGCGCCTCCTATCGATCCTATCTTGCTGCGTCCTGTAGATGATTTGGAATTAACCGTACGTTCAGCTAATTGTCTGAAAGCTGAAGATATTTACTATATTGGCGATTTGATTCAACGTACTGAAACCGAGCTTCTCAAGACCCCTAATTTGGGTCGTAAATCTTTGAATGAGATCAAAGAAGTGTTGGCCTCTAAAGGTCTGACATTAGGTTCCAAATTAGAAGCTTGGCCGCCTGTAGGCTTAGAAAAGCCGTAAGTTTGAAGATTAAAGGATAATGACATGCGTCATCGTAATGGCAACCGCAAATTAAACCGTACTAGCAGCCACCGTGCTGCGATGCTGCGCAATATGGCGAATTCCTTGTTGACTCACGAAACCATCGTGACAACTTTGCCTAAAGCAAAAGAATTGCGCCGCGTAGTTGAGCCCTTGATTACCTTGGGTAAAAAACCTTCTTTGGCAAACCGTCGTTTGGCTTTTGACCGCACTCGCGATCGTGATGTTGTAGTTAAATTGTTTGACGAATTGGGTCCACGCTTTGCTGCTCGTAACGGCGGCTATGTTCGTGTACTGAAATACGGTTTCCGTAAAGGCGACAATGCTCCTTTGGCATTGGTTGAATTGGTTGATAAAGCAGCTGATTCTGCTGAATAAGCAAATTAATATGAAAGCACTACCTGTTTAGGTGGTGCTTTTTTATTTGGATAGACCCTTTCTCATTTCGCAGTGCTACAATAAGATTTGGCAACGCGCGGCGAAACCGTGCGTTGTAGCTCCCTTTCTCATTTCGCAGTGCTACAATGAAGGGTAAGACGGTGGCGTGGATTTATGAGTTGTAGCTCCCTTTCTCATTTCGCAGTGCTACAATAGATGCACGGAATCTGTGACGCGAAAGTCGGTTGTAGCTCCCTTTCTCATTTCGCAGTGCTACAATCGCGAGATGACAACCCGTTACGTTGAAGAGGTTGTAGCTCCCTTTCTCATTTCGCAGTGCTACAATTGCAGATTAGCTTCAGTGCTTTTCATTGCCGTTGTAGCTCCCTTTCTCATTTCGCAGTGCTACAATAAAATTCGGTTTAACAGAAGCAGATGTATGGTTGTAGCTCCCTTTCTCATTTCGCAGTGCTACAATTAAATTAGTTGCCGAGTATGGCTTGGAAACGTTGTAGCTCCCTTTCTCATTTCGCAGTGCTACAATTACAGCATTAACAAACCCACCACTCATGTTGTTGTAGCTCCCTTTCTCATTTCGCAGTGCTACAATGTTGCTTTATAAATTGCCTCGCAGGTTTGCGTTGTAGCTCCCTTTCTCATTTCGCAGTGCTACAATTGGACAGGTTGCGGTCAATACGGTTTTACCGTTGTAGCTCCCTTTCTCATTTCGCAGTGCTACAATACTGTAACGCCCCGTTACAGTTTCCGGTGGGTTGTAGCTCCCTTTCTCATTTCGCAGTGCTACAATTTGATGGTTCACTGTCTCAGTTGTTTTAATGTTGTAGCTCCCTTTCTCATTTCGCAGTGCTACAATACCTCAACGGGAAACCCTTATTTTATAAGGGTTTCCCGTTTTATTTTGTCTAAAAAAATGTGTTTAAAATAATAATAGTTGGTCTGAATTTACTCTTTTTTCTTGGGTTTTCAGCTCTCCCAACAGTAGTTTCATGGTGGCATATTGCTTTTCCGTTACTTCCAAACAGCGGATTGACCCTTCTTGCGGTAGGTTTGCACATAGCCTGTTGTGGTGTTTTTGCAACGAATTTCGACCTTTGACAATACGGCTGTATACGGAAAGCTGGAGCATTTGGTATCCATCTTTTAATAGAAACTGGCGGAATTGATTGGCAGCTTTGCGCTTTGCCGCTGTGGTAACCGGTAGGTCGAAGAAGACAATAATCCTCATAAATTTGGCCTCACTCATATTGGTATTCTTTCAATGGCAAGATTTCAGGCAGTTTCAGCTGTTTGGCATTTTTGTCAGTTACGCTGGCTTGAAATGAGGAAATCATTTTGTCTATGGCAGCCAAGGTGCTGAAGTATTGCCGTTCGATGCAGATTTGACAGTGAAGGGTCTTGATAAGGTTTTGTTTGATATTAGGGGTCAGATCAGTTTTCAGACGGCCTTGTTCATGCAAATGTATAACGACCAGGTCGGCCAATGGGCGTAAGGGTTCGATAAAGTCATCGGCGAGGTTGAATGGATTTAGTTCGCTTCTATGAAACAAGCCTAATGCAGGCAACCATCCATATAAAGTCAGGGCGCGTGCAACTGCTGCACGGAGTACGGCGTAGGTGTAGTTCAATGCGGCATTGACGGCATTGTTGTCATTGCGAGTAAACTTTTCTCCAAAGAGGGCTTGGAAGTAGAGGGCGGCAGCTTGGGCTTCACGGTTTCCTGTATCGCCCGAACGGACTTCGACTGCCAAAGTGCGCAGCCGTTTGGCAGCAAGATCATTGCCTGTTTCGTCTGCGACAAATGCTTGATTTAGGATTTTTTGGCGGATGATATGTTGCCAGAGTTGCTTTTTTAAGGGTTCGCTTATATTCAGCTGCAGCTTGAGGATTTTAAGTTGGCGGTGATATTGGGCATAAGGCAGCCATTGTCCGCAGGGTAGGAACTGTTCGTCACATGTCAGCAGGGTTGAGCCATGTTCGGCTAAGGCTGATAGGAGCGGGGCAGTAATCAGGGTTTCGCGGTTTTCGATGATGATAACGGCGATGTCTTCTAATGGTACGGTATGGGGCTCGCCGTTTTGTTGAATCAGCAGTCGCCGGCATTGCAAGGATAGTTTGCCGCCATTTTGAATGAGCAGGCTGCGCCAAGTCATGTTTTTCCCCTTATTTTGATATAAAAAATCCCTGCTTCAGGCCGTCTGAAACAGGGATAGATTAATTTAGCGGACAGGCGGGCGTTTTTTCAGACGGCATGGTCTGATTTCTTTGCCCAGTTCATCGATTTGGTATTTTTGCATCAATACAAGATTTTGGGTACTAATACGGAATTGCTGTTCTTTAGAGCCTTTATCATGCCAAGCTAAATAGAATCGTCCATTAGAGCTATCACAGTTGATATAGTAGGCGAATTCTACTTTAGATTTTTCATCTTTCTGAAAAGCAATCAGATCATACTTATGCAAGCTAAAACAGAATGTATAGCTATCATCAATCCGGTATCCTTTACAATCAATATCGGGAAGAATGTTTTCAGCAACCTGCCAAGCATAGATGGGAACAATAAAATACTGATTTTTTCCTTTCTTATCCACTTTACAGAACACATCAACACGTACCATGTCTCCATTATCTGCAATGGTATAAGCATTTTTTTTGTTTAATAAGACTCCACTCTCTTGGGTTTTTTCGACCCTCACAGCTTTAACCAGTTGTCCCCCCTTTTTATAAAACGGATTGTCCTTAGGGTCAAATGCTTGTTTAGCATTACCTCCATATGCCCCTAAACGTGCCTTAAGAGCCTCATATAATTCAATCTCCCTACCATTTTTATAATTAACCATATTTTCAAGGTCGGCCAACTTGATTTCGGTTAACCATACTCGTTTAACACTAATTTTTTCATTATGTTTAACAAATCGTTTAGCAGATCTCAAAGTATCTTTATGTGCACCGCTCATCTTCCGATTGGGCGCGCGTGAAACAAACAGTGGCGTAACGTATTCGTGTACGGCTTCGGGGCGAGATGATAATTTTTCAGCAAGCAGCGCGCGCAGTTTTTCGGGTGTATCGGCTTCTTCAAATTCGGGTTTGCCGTCCGGTTTGCCAAAGACGCGAATCATAACTTCCTGCGCGAAAAATTCCCAAGGTTGCGGGAAGTGTGTTTTTTGATGCAGCACTTCTCCCGTCTCTTTGTCCACGGTTTTGCCGTCAAATGCGTTCATTTCTTTGTAACGTACGAAACAGGTAATTTTCTGCTGCATAGCGACGGTCGAACAGGCAACGACAACTGCGTCCAAAGCATGATGGCGGTCGTTTTCCGCACGCACTTTGTGCAATCCCCAAAAGCCGCGCAATAAATTGGTAATTTGTCCGTTGGAGGCAAATACACGTCTTTTTCCTTTTCCGGTCAGTTGCATATGGTCGGCAACAAATTGACATAGGAAACGGTTGACGTAGCGCGTGTCGTTCAAGTTGCGTTCTTTAAATCCTTTTTCATCGAATTTCTGCAGTAGAACCCGTTGCTTTTTACTGTGAGGAAAACGGCTGGTTTCTACACGTGCTTTAAATTCCAGCCATTCGCGGCTGTTGTCTTTGCCGTTTAAATATTCATAAGGTGTTCGGTTGCCTTTGTTTTGGTTTTCGCTGCCCAATACCAGCACTTTATTGTTGAAACTGTCGTCCCATGTGCGCGAAAACGGCAGTGCATGGTCGATTTCGACATAGCCTTTTCCGTTCAGACGACGTATATCGATTGCCTTGCCTGAATACAGGCATTTGCCGTGCTGCTGCTCGTACAGGCGCAGTTTCAGAATATCTTTGGATTTGGGTTCGCCGACAAAATTGGGGAAATACTCTCGGAATTTGGCGGCTGCTTTTTCCCGGTCTTTACGGTTTTCTTCTTGGCGTTTTTCGATTTCTTTGCGGTCTTTAAACGATTTTCCTACTTCCCTTGCCGTTTCAATATGGATACGCGCAGGGGAGCCGTAACGCCGAACCACGCCGTTAATGACTTTTCTGGCTTGAGATAAGGCGCGTAAGACGACGGGGTTGCGGATTTCGTCGGCAGGAATCGGTGGCAGATAAATCTTTTCTTCCGCATTTTTCTTGCCGTAATGGTCTCCGTAGATTTCGGCGCAGGCTTCATCGTAACGTTTGCCTTGCTCCATTAGAGGCACAATTCGGCGCAATGCTTTCAAGGAAATTTGGACGAACTTGTCGAAGCTGATGTGTTTCAACAGCGCTTCTAAGATTTCGGGCTGAACACGGTCTTTCAGACGGCCTGTAATGCCCTCATCGGTTTTGAACAGGGAGAATGCCGTACCGATTTCGTCTTGTAATTCGGGAGAAAGGTTTAATGGGGATTTTTTGTCTTTCAATCCTTCTTTTTCCAGTGCACGGCTGATGGCATGGTAGGCCTTCATTTCCATCAATGTTGAAGCTTCGGCATTGTCTTTACCATAGCGCAAACCTTTGAAAAAGGCGGTATCGTCTAGATCCAAAAGTTTACGGGCTTGTGCGTAAGTCAGTTTGGATTTTCTGTATGGCTCGTCCATAAGCGTGGCGCGTTCGGTATCGGTCAATGGCCGCTCGCTGCCTTGCTCTAAAATACGCAGGTTGTTTAGCTTGGTCAGCCAGATGAAACGTTCGGCGGTATAGGTGTTTTTAGCGGCTTTCGGCTCTGTCGGCTCAAAGGTGCAATACCCCAACATTTTTTGAACAGCATCGCCAGACAGGGCAGGGCGTTGCGCCATCAGCAGGGTTTCAATACCTTCTTTAAGGCCGTCTGAAATATGCGGATTGCCAAATTCTTTTTGTTTTTCAAACAGCAAAACTAGCTCTGCCTGCAAATCTTTGCGGCTGAACGTATGCGAATAATCGCCGCGCTGGTTGCGGATATGGCCGCTTTCTTTCTCAAATTTATTTAAAGCCAATTCAGCCGGTGTGCGGAAATCGCCTGTCTGTAAGGCATGGGCATTGTCGGCTACGCCTTTAAGCAAAGCACCAAGCTCCTTGTCGGCAGTTTCGCCTTCATTTTTCCGTTGCGACAAATAGCCGCGGTGTTTGATTAAATGCAACAAGACTGCCGACCACTCTAAAGGCGTCAGTTTGCGGTCTAATGCGGCTGCGCGAAGTTGCCATGGTGTATTCGGTAAGGATTTAATCAAGCCGTTTTCATCAAAATCGGCAGCCTGTAATACGCCCTCGCGTTTCAATAGGCGACGGGCCCGAAGCAGGCGGTGGGCGCGACGGCGGGTCAGGCGGCGGACGCTGCGTGCCAAGCGTCTTGCCGCTGCGAGAGAGTCGCCTGTTTTCGGTACTTCTGCACGCTCAAATACGCGCACGCCCAAATCAATCAGGCGGATGGGGTTTTCTTCTTCGTCAATTTCTACCATCGCCCAGCCGACGGATGCGATGCCGATATCGAGGCCGAGGATGTAGTTGATTGGATTGGGTTTGAATGCAGCCATCAGTTTCTCCGTAATATGATGTTTAGTAAGTATAAATATATCTTAGGTAAGTATTACCATGCAAATGAAATGCTTGACTGGGTGCCGATTTGGAATTAGAATTTGGACATATTGTTGCACTGCGAAATGAGAAACGTTGCTACAATAAGGCCGTCTGAAAAGATGTGCCGCAACGCTCTGCCCCTTAAGGCTTCGGCTTTAAGGGGCATCGTTTTGTCTAAATGGCAGGGATTAAAAAGGCCGTCTGAAATTTCAGACGGCCTTTGGTGTTACCAGATATCAGATTTGATTTTGCGTTTCAAGCCTGGGTGTTCAGAGAGTTTGAACTCTGGGTCTTTGCCCATTTTCAGCTTGGCTGTGTAGTCTTTCAACAGCAGGAAGGCAAGTGGGGACAGGAGTAAGATGGCGACGAGGTTAATCCATGCCATGATGCCCATGGCCATGTCTGCCATATCCCATACCAAGGGTACGTTGGCAACTGCGCCGAAGTATACCCATGCCAAAACCAGCATACGGAAAACGGCGGTAACCAGCCAATGGCTCTTGATGAATTGGACGTTGGACTCGGCATAGGCATAGTTGCCGATAACGGTTGAAAAGGCAAACATAAATAGGATGACGGCAAGGAAGCCCGCGCCCCATTCGCCTACCTGGCTGACGATTGCCGCTTGGGTCAGCGCCGCACCGCTCAGGTCTCCGTAAGGCTGTTGATAGGTCAAGATGATAAAGGCGGTGCATGAGCAGACGATGATGGTATCGACGAAAACGCCCAGCATTTGAATCATGCCTTGGGAGACGGGGTGCTTCACTTCGGCTGCGGCTGCGGCGTTCGGCGCGGAACCCATACCCGCTTCATTGGAATACAGGCCGCGTTTGATACCCTGCATCATGGTGGTCGAAATCAGACCGCCGAGGAAACCGCCTGCAGCCGAATCGAAGTTGAACGCGTTGGAAAAAATCTGACCGAACACTTCAGGAATCAGGGAAATATTGGTAACAATGATGAAGAGTGCTATGACGAGATATAAAACCGCCATCAGCGGGACGATGATTTCCGCGGCTTTGGATACGCGGCGGATACCGCCGAAGATAATCGGGGCAGTCAGAATGACCAGAGCGACGCCGACATAGTGTTGATCCCAGCCCCATGCCGCTTTGGTGGTATCGGCGATGGTATTGGTCTGTACGGCTTCAAATACAAAGCCGAAACAGAAAATTAGACTCAGGGCGAATAAAACGCCCAGCCATTTTTGTCCCAGGCCTTGAGTGATGTAGTAGGCAGGGCCGCCGCGGAAGTGGTGGTTGTCGTAGTCCCGGATTTTAAAGAGTTGAGCCAGTGAAGATTCGACAAACGCCGAACTCATGCCGATTAAGGCGGTTACCCACATCCAGAACACCGCGCCCGGTCCGCCGAGTTTGATGGCAATCGCCACGCCGGCGATGTTGCCCACGCCTACGCGGCTGGCCAAGCCGGTAACGAATGCTTGGAACGGTGTAATTCCGTGCGGATCATCACCTTGTTTGCGGCCACCCAACATTTCTTTGATACTGCGGCCGAAGAGGCGGAATTGTACAAAACCGGTGGTAACGGTGAAAAAGAGGCCTGCGCCTAAAAGCATATATACCAACCCCGACCACATTGGGTCGTTGATGGCGTTTACCCAGCCGTGAAGCTGTTCGAAAAATTGATCCATACAAACCTTTCAGAGTTTCTGCATTTTCAGACGGCCTGTGTGTGGAGGCTGTCTGTAACTGGATGTATTCTAGCAGACTGTCAACAAACTGAAAAACGTTTACATATTCTTTTTTATATTATCTTTTTGATTATCATGTAATTTTATTATTATGGTGTAAAGGATTTATCGATTTTAATTTTTCCGTTTTACATATTTGAACAAAAAGGCCGTCTGAAAACAGAGTTTTGTTTTCAGACGGCCTTGATTTTATTTCAATGCGTTATTCGGGACGCATTTGCGGGAACAAAATCACATCGCGGATGGTTTGCGAATCGGTCAGCAACATGACCAAGCGGTCGATGCCGATGCCGCAGCCGCCGGTCGGCGGCAGACCGAATTCCATGGCGCGGATGTAGTCGGCATCGTAGTGCATGGCTTCGTCGTCGCCGGCATCTTTTTGTGCCACTTGCGCCTTGAAGCGTTCAGCTTGGTCTTCTGGATCGTTCAACTCGGAGTAGCCGTTTGCCAGTTCTCGGCCGACAACGAAAAGCTCGAAGCGCTCGGTCAAGCCCGGTTTGCTGTCGGATGCGCGTGCCAATGGCGATACTTCGACAGGGTAGTCGATAATGAAAGTTGGGTTCCACAGTTTGCCCTCGGCGCAACCTTCAAACAGGGCAAGTTGCAGGCTGCCGATGCCTGGAGAAGGAGGCAGGCTTTCGCCGTGTTTGACGATTTCTTTTTTCAGCCATTCTTCATCGTTCAACTGCTCGTCGGTGTAGTGCGGATTGTATTTCTTGATGGCGCCGAGAATGGTCAGGCGTTCAAACGGGCTTTCCAAATCGACTTCTTTGCCGTTGTAGCTGATTTTTGCCATACCGTTTACCGCGCGGGAAGCGTTGCGGATGATGTCTTCCGCCATCTGCATCATGCGTTCGTAGTCGGAGAAGGCTTCGTAGAATTCAATCATGGTGAATTCGGGGTTGTGGCGAACGGACATGCCTTCGTTGCGGAAGCTGCGGTTGATTTCAAACACGCGCTCCAAACCGCCGACCACCAGGCGTTTCAGATACAGCTCGGGCGCAATGCGCAGGTAGAGCGGGATATCCAAGGCATTGTGGTGGGTAACGAAAGGTTTCGCTGTCGCTCCGCCCGGAATCGGGTGCATCATTGGGGTTTCAACTTCGAGATAATGCTCGTTCACCATGAAATTACGCACGGATTGGATGATTTGGCTGCGTTTGATAAACGTATTGCGCGATTCTTCGTTGGCAATCAAATCGACGTAGCGTTGACGGTATTTGGTTTCCTGATCGCTCAAGCCTTTGTGTTTGTCCGGCAGAGGGCGCAGTGATTTGGACAGCAGGCGGATGTTGGACACGCGTACGGTCAATTCGCCGTGGTTGGTTTTGAACAAAGTACCTTCCGTGCCGACGATGTCGCCCAAGTCCCAATGGTTGAAATCGTCCAAAACCTCCTGACTCACGCCTTTGTTGTTCAGATAAAGCTGGATTTGACCGGTCACGTCTTGAATGGTGGCGAAGCTCGCCTTACCCATTTGGCGTTTGAGCATCATGCGGCCGGCAATTTTGACGGGAACGGCTTGCGGGTCGAGTTCTTCTTTGCCGATGTCGCCGTATCGGGCGTGCAAATCGGCGGCAAAGCTGTCGCGTTTGAAATCGTTAGGGTAGGCGTTGCGTTCTTTGCGGATGTTGTGCAGTTTTTCGCGACGCAGGGCGATGATTTGGTTTTCGTCCAACTGCGGCTCGATTTGCGGATTGTTTTGTTCGCTCATGGTGTTTTCCGGGAAAATGAGTCAGGCTGCTGATATTTTCAGACGGCCTGAATAAAGTGAAAAATTGGCTCTATTTTACGCGATGTCGGTGTTTTTTTCTATAAAGGCAGAAAGGCCGTCTGAAACCTGAAAAATCGGTTTCAGACGGCCTTTTGTTTCATGAAGGGTCGTATCGGTGGTTAGATATCGGTTTCCAAATAAACAACTTGGGTTTGCAGATATTCTTCCAAACCATGTTTGCCATCGGCGCCGCCGATACCTGATTTTTTCCAACCGGCATGGAAGCCCTGCATGGCTTCAAAGTTTTCGCGGTTGATGTAGGTTTCGCCGAAACGCAGGCGGCGGGTTACATAAAACGCTTCATTCAGATTGGTGGTGTAGACGGAACTGGTCAGGCCGAATTCGCTGTCGTTTGCCAAAGCGATGACTTGATCGAGCGTGTCGAAAGTGGCGACCGGCAGGACGGGGCCGAAGGTTTCTTCCTTCATGATGTCCATACTGTTGTCGGTATCGGTCAGCAGGGTCGGCTCGAAGAAATAGCCGCGTCCTTCGGCGCGTTTGCCGCCGCAGACCAGTGTCGCACCTTGTTTGACAGCGCGTTCCACTTTTTCGGCAACGGATTTTACGGCGCGTTCTTCAATCAATGGGCCCATTTCCAGTGCGCCTGCTTCAGCTTCGGCCGGGTTGCCGTAGCGTACGCCTTTCATGGCTGCGGTCATTTTTTCAATAAATGCGTCTTTCAGGCTGCTGTGGACATAGACGCGCTCGGCACAGTTGCAGATTTGACCGGTATTGCCGACGCGTGAAGCTAAGATGGATTTGACGGCCAGATCCAAGCCGGCATCTTTCAGGACGATAGCAGGGGCTTTGCCGCCCAGTTCCAGTGAGACTTTGGTGATGTTGGTGGCGGCGGCTTCCATCACTTGGCGGCCGGCATCGACAGAACCGGTTAGGCTGACCATATCGACTTGTGGATGCGATGCCAAGGCATTGCCGATTTCTGCGCCCGAGCCGTTGACGACGTTGAATACGCCGGCCGGTAAGCCTGAAGCATGAACGATTTCAGCAAAGATGTGGCAGTTAATCGGGGTAACGCTGCTTGGTTTGACGACGATGGTATTGCCTGTTACCAAAGCCGGGCCCATTTTGCGGGCGATCAGGAAGAATGGGAAGTTCCACGGCAAAATGCCGGCGATCACGCCCAAAGGACGTTTGAACAATAAAATGTTTTCGCGCGGACGGTCGCTTTGGATGATTTCGCCTTCATAACGGCGCGCCCATTCGGCTTGATAATCGAGATAATCGGCAGTGAACATGACTTCTATGCGTGCTAAATCTTTGGTTTTGCCGCCTTCGGCAACAATGGTGTCAGTCAGCTCGTCGGCGCGTTCGCGGATGCCTTGGGCAATTTTGCGCAGGTATGCGCCGCGCTCAACGGCAGGCAAACGCTCCCATGCAGTTTGCGCATCTTTGGCTGCGGCAACGGCACGATCAACATCGGCTTTTCCACCTTTAGGCTCACGCGCGATGACTTCTTCGGTTGCTGGATTCAATACATCACGCCATGTGCCGTTAAAGTCAGTTTCAAAGCGGCCGTTGATATACATAGACAGTTGTTTCATCAAACCTTCTCCTGTTGTTGTAGTTGGATGTAGTTTTAGTCTATGCCTAAATTGTCTGGCATACAAGAGGATTTAGCGTGGTTTGATGATAGGTGTTTGGAAGCTTTTAGAAAAAGATGATGTGTGGGGAGTTGGGTTTGATTGATTTAAGAGGTTTGTGATGCTTTGAGTTACATCTATAACAGCATTGTGACAAAGTTCGAATATTCTTGATGTTGATAATAAAGTAGGTATCAAGTGAAGAAAGGCTTGATGGAGAATATAAAAAAACCTGCTTTTTTCAAAGCAGGTTTTCATATTTGGTGGGTCGTGAGCGATTCGAACGCTCGACCAACGGATTAAAAGTCCGCTGCTCTACCGACTGAGCTAACGACCCGATAAGCTGTGCATTATAGGTAGCTTGTTTCTTTTCGTCAACTGTTTTTTTGAAATTTTTTTCAAAAAACGTAAACCGGCTGTTATTTGGCGTTAATTCTTCCTTTTTTGAGCGTTTATTATGTTATGATTTTTTGGTCTGTCAGTTTTGACAGATATTTTTTAGACCAAAGGATATACAACATGAAAAAATTATTGATTGCTGCAATGATGGTAGCCGGCTTGGCTGCTTGTTCTCAAGAGGCGAAACAGGAAACTCAAGAAGCGGCTTCTGCCGTTGCTTCTGATGTGAACGCTGCTGCTTCCGAAGCTAAAGGCGCTGCTGAACAGGCTGTTTCTGACGCTAAAGAAGCCGGTGCCGAAGCGAAGGAAACTGCGGAGAAAGCAATTTCCGATGCTAAAGAAACTACCGGCAAAGCCATCGATGGTGCTAAAGAAGCCAGCGACAAAGCCTTGGACGATGCAAAAGCTGCTGTGGGTGAAGCTAAAGATGCTGCCAAAGATGCGGCTAAAGATGCGGCTAAAGATGCGGCTAAAGATGCTTTGGGTAAAGCAGCCGATGCGACTCAAGAAGCTGCCGACAAATTGAAAGACGCTGCTAAATAAGCTGGTGTTTGATATTTGAAAAGGCCGTCTGAAATGTTCAGACGGCCTTTTCATATTGGCAGATTATTTTTTCTCTTGCTGACGCGTGTACACCAAAGAAGTCAGGATGGACGCGCCCAGTGCGCCGAAGACGACGGACAGGGAAATGGAAATCGGGATATGTACCCAGTGCATAATCAGCATCTTAATACCGATAAAGCTCAATACGAAAGCCAAGCCGTATTTGAGGAAAATAAAGCGTTCGGCAAAGTCTGCCAGTAAGAAGTACATGGCACGCAGGCCCAAGATGGCAAAAATGTTGGAAGTGAGGACGATGAAAGGGTCGGTGGTTACGGCAAAAATAGCGGGGATGCTGTCCACGGCGAAGATGACGTCGCTCAATTCGATCATAATTAATATCAGCAAAAGTGGTGTAGCGATGCGTTTACCGTTTTCGATGGTAAAGAATTTTTCACCGTCAAACTGTTGGCTGGTCGGGATGACTTTTTTGAGCAGGGTCAGGATCTTGTTTTGGGAAAGGTCTTCTTCAGCTTCGGCTTCGGGCTTCATCATATGAATGCCGGTGTATAAGAGGAATGCGCCGAAGAGGTACAAAATCCATTCAAATTGTTGTACCAAGGCTGCGCCGATGAAGATCATGATGGCGCGCAGGACGATGGCACCGAATACGCCATAGAGCAAGACGCGGTGTTGGAATTTAGGTTCGACTTTGAAGTAGCCGAAAATCATCAGGAAAACGAATATGTTATCGATGGCAAGGGATTTTTCGAGTACATAGCCGGTGAAAAATTCGAGGACTTTTTCTTTGGCGACAACGGCCCCGTAAGTCGGATTACCCGCCAGTTCAAAATAGAGCCAGCCTGCAAATGCGCAGGATACGGCTACCCAAATGCCGCTCCAGGCGAGGGCTTCTTTGATGCTGACTTTGTGGGCGCCGTTTTTTTTCAGCGATACCATATCGATGGCGATCATGATTAAGACGGCAATAAAGAAGATGCCGTAAAACATCGGCGAGCCGACGGACGGGTATTGGGTCATAAAAAATCCTTGTGTGTGGGGTATGGGTAAGGTTTACCAAGACAGGTAGAACATCGCTTTGGCAAAAAAGACGATAAACAGCATATGGCTGAAGACAACGGCGTGTATGTATTTCGACCAGCCGACGGTAAGGGTGTGTCGGGCCATTTTGACAACGGCGATGGCAAAATGTACCAAAACGCTTACTGCCAACAGGATTTTGATGCTCAACATAATGCTGAAGGCGCTGTCGAGAGGATGGTGCAGCGTTGGCAGATAACGGTTGTACACCATGACGATGCCGCTGATGAAAAGGGTGATGACGACAATCGGCATCACGCGGACGGCACGATGGGACATGGCACGTTCGACTTCGCGGCGCGATTCACGCGAAACGCGGCCGGTGTGCAAAACGGAGAGAACCAGCATTTCGAAAAATACGCCGCCGACAAAGGCAATCGCGCAATAAACGTGGATGATGTGTGCCAGTGCGTAGGTACTCATGACGGGTGTTTCCGGTAGTTCAGACAAGTCGTCATTGTATCACTACCGAATGCGGTTGATGTATGCGCAATTTTATGCCAAATATATTAAAATTTATAAATATTCTATTGGAATTTTCGTTTGTTTTTGAAGTTAACCGTTCATCAAAAGCGTTATCTTAGTTTAATCTGTCTTTACTTATCAGAAAATATATTAATGTAAGGTTGTGCCATACTGTTCTATATACAGCTTAACCCCTGATGGAGAATCAAACCATGAAGAAAACTTTTGCAAAAACTGTGACCTTGATCATGCTGGCCACCTCTTTGGGTGCATGTGCCAATATGACTCAAACCCAACGCAACACTGCTGCTGGTGCGGTATTGGGTGGCGTGGCAGGTAACTTGATTGGTGGCGATACCGGCTCTACCTTGGGTGGTGCGGCTTTAGGTGGCGTTATCGGCAGCCAAGTTCATACCCGCTACTAATCCTTTATTCGGTTAGAAATAAAAAGGCCGTCTGAACATTCAGACGGCCTTTTGTTTTGCGGTTTATTCGTTGACGAAGGTCACACCGGTCAGTTGCGATTGCAAAATAGCAGTGCGCAAAGCAGTCAGTGCTTTCGGACGGACAAAGTTGCGGCGATAGGCCAAAACGACACGGCGGTGCGGCGCATTGCCTTCAAACGGGATAATGCTGAAAAGCATATGGTCGTTTTCGGTCAATGCGGTAGCTGGCATGACGCTGATGGCCAAACCGCTGGCAACCATGTGGCGGATGGTGTTGATGGAGCTGCCTTGCAGGGTATTGGTCAAACCTTGGATTTTCTGTTTGGAAGCCAATTCGGAACAGCTTGCCAACACTTGGTCGCGCATACAGTTACCTTCGGACAGCAGCAACACTTGTTCTTCGCCCAAAAGCTGAGGCGTAACGGCATCGAGTTCTTCAAAGTGATGGCCTTTGGGAACAATGACGAAGAAAGGTTCGTCATACAGAGGCTCGGTCACGATGCCTGGCTCTTGGAACGGTTCGGCAACGACGATTGCATCGACATCGCCACGTTTGAGCGACTCGGTCAGGATGTGGGTATAGTTCTCTTCCAGCATCAGCGGCATTTTCGGTGCGGTTTCACGCAGCGCGGTAATGAGCTTGGGCAGAAGGTAGGGGGCAACGGTAAAAATCAGGCCGAGTTTGAATGCGCCTTCCAATTCGTTTTGTTCTTCATTGGCAAGGTGTTTGATGAGTTCTGCTTCTTCCAGAACCCGGCGGGCTTGGGCGACAATGCGCTCGCCCGCTTCAGTCGTGATGATGTCGTTGCTGCTACGGTCGAACAGGGATACCGACAGCTCTTCCTCCAGCTTTTTGATGGCAATGGAGAGGGTGGGCTGGCTGACAAAGCAGCGTCGTGCGGCACGTCCGAAGTGACGTTCTTGTGCGACGGCTACGATGTAACGCAATTCGGTCAAGGTCATGTGTTAAGCCTTTTTTTGTTCCGGCAGGGTGATGTTCAGCTCAAGAACGTCCAAGCCGTCTTGTTTCTCTTGGGAGATGCGGATGTCGTCCAATGATACGTTGACGTATTTGGACAGGACTTCCAACAACTCTTTACGCAAGGTCGGCAGATAGTCTGGAGCTTGGCCTTCTTGTGCGCGTTCTTGTGCGATGATGATTTGCAGGCGGTCGCGCGCGACTGTGGCGGTTTTCGGCTTTCTGCCGAACAGCATATCGAGCAGTGACATGTATTAACCTCCGAACAGTCGTTTTAAGAAGCTTTTCTTCTCAGCTTCGAGGAAACGCATTTCGCGGTTTTCACCCAAGAGGCGGGCGATAACGTCTTTATAGGCTTCTGCTGCTGCGGCATTGTCTTGGTGGATGACAGGTTCGCCGGAATTGGAAGCTTGCAAAACGTTTTGTGATTCAGGAATCACACCGATCAACGGAATACGCAAGATGTCGCAGATGTCTTGTACAGACAGCATTTCGCCTTTGGCTACGCGCTCAGGGGAGTAGCGAGTAATCAGCAGGTGCTCTTTAACAGTGCTGCCTTGTTCTGCTTTGCGGGATTTGCTTTGCAAAATGCCCAAGATACGGTCGGAATCGCGGACGCTGGATACTTCCGGGTTGGTGGTAATGATGGCTTCGTCGGCAAAGTAGAGCGCCATCAGTGCGCCTTGTTCGATACCGGCAGGAGAGTCGCAGATGATGAATTCGAAGCCCATTTTTTCGCTGGCTAACTCTTTCATCACGTTGTCTACACCTTCGCGGGTCAGTGCGTCTTTATCGCGGGTTTGCGATGCAGGCAGGATGTAGAGGTTTTCGCAGTTTTTGTCTTTAATAAGGGCTTGGTTGAGAGTCGCTTCGCCGTGGATAACGTTGATGAGGTCGTATACGACGCGGCGTTCGCAACCCATAATCAGGTCAAGGTTGCGCAAACCGACGTCGAAGTCGATTACGGCAGTTTTGTGGCCGCGCAGGGCCAGGCCGGTTGCGATGCTGGCGCTGGTAGTGGTCTTGCCTACGCCGCCTTTACCTGAAGTTACTACGATGATTTTGGACACGATATTTCCTTTTTAAGTACTGATGTTTATTCGGCGTCGATTGCGCTGATAACCAGTCGGTTGTCTTGCAATGATACTTGTACGGGTTTTTTGTGCAGATGCTCGGGCAGGTCTTGCTCGAAGTTGCGGTAGATACCGGCAACGGAGACTAATTCGGCCTGCATGGAATGAATAAAGATGCGCGCGTTGGTATTGCCTTTTGCACCGGCCAACGCTCTGCCGCGCATGGGGGCATAAATATGGATGTTGCCGTCGGCAATAAGTTCCGCACCTTGGCTGACGATGCCGGTGACGATGAGGTCGCCGTTTTCAGCGTAAACCTGCTGGCCGGTACGCACGGGCGTGCTGACCAATACGGTCGGATTGTTGATAACGGTGGCCTGTACGTCTTGCGGCTGCGGTGCTTGGCGTGAGGCAGGCGCTGCCTGTGTGTCGGCTGCTTGGGTGGAGTTGCCTTGTTTGAATACCAAGTGATAACGCGCCGCCGCTGCCGCCCATGTGTCGCTGGTGTGGTGCAGCCCTAAAATTTGCATGCCGTAACGGGCAAACAGGGAAATCATGCCGCCCAAATCGATGGATTCGGGGTGGTCGAAATCTTGTACGTCTAAAATGAAGGGAACGAATTCGTCTTGGGATTGGCCTGCCAGTTGGCGCAGGAATTCTTCCAATTCGGTTAAATCTGCGGTGTGCAGATGGATGGATAAGACGTCCAAACGTGATGTTTTTATGTCGAATGCGGGTTTCATTGTCATGAAATAATAAAATTTTTTAATGACGTAAGTTTACCGTGTAAATCTTGGCTATTCAATCTGTTTGACCATCTGAAACCAAAATATTTTGTTTGAACGTTTTTCAGCTGTATTTAGTGTGGTTTTTTGGTGTGAATGCAGGTTTCAGACGGCCTTGGGAAAGGGGTAGCCGTGTGTGTCGATGTCATCGGCGGCGGCCCACGGCGTGTGGATGAGGGTGGACGGTAGGTGCGCCAATTCGGGGACGTAACTGCGGATGTAGCTGCCGTCGGGATCGATTTGATGCGAACGGTGGGCATAGCGGACGGTGGCCGTGTCTTGTGCGGCGAGGTGCCAGTTGGCTTGGTTGAGCGCGGGGTCGGTGCCGGTTTGGACGGAGGCTGCCCACGCAATGCCTTGGTTGGGGTCGAAGTTGAGGGCGTGGCAGAAATAGTGGGCGCACAGCTGCTGGAGAACAGGGTGTAAGTGACCGGTGGCTTCGAGGCCGCGGATGGAGGCGTCGATGATGGGTACGCCGGTTTGGCCGAGTCGCCAGTATTCGCGTACCGGAGCGGCATCGGTTGTTTCGGGTAGGCGGCGGTGGTAGGCGAGCTGGTAGCAGTAGTCGCGGAAAATAAGCTTGTCCAGCCATTCGAAATGTCGGTTTGCCAAGCCTTCGGCGGCCAGCAGACGCGGTGAAATGCAGCCTGCGGACAGGTAGGCATTGAGGAGGCTGGTGTTTTTTCGTGCAGGAAAGTTTTGGGTAATCGGGTAGTGAACCAAATTCTGTTTGAACGCGTGCCATTGCGTTAAGGCTGCGGTTTCGCCGCCCTGCTGATAGGCAGGCAATACTGCGCCGGTATGGGCTGGAAACAGTGGAACGTTTTGTCCGGTTTGAACAGGCAATTCGGTTTCAGACGGCCTTTGTCCTGAATAAGCCTGCGACCATGCTTGTTTATAGGCGGCAAAATCGGTGTAGGGCAGGCCGTTGGCATCCATGAGGGGGGATTTGGCCAAAATGCCGCGGTCGTTGGCGTGTTGCAGGGCAATGCCTGCTCGGTCGAAATTGTGCCAGAGGTGGTTGTCTTGGCGGATTTCGGCTTCGGTGTAGGCTTCGTCTGTGATGACGGTATGGGCATTGAACGCAGCAGCCAAGAGGAGGAGGTCTTCGTCGGAAGCGACGACATATAAAGGGATATGGTGCGCCGCCAGACGGGTATGCAGCTCTTGCGCGGCTTGATAGTGGAACAGGCTTTGACGCAGATTGTGGTTTTCAGACGGCCTTTGGCTGACCCAGACGCAGGCGATGGGAAAACCGCTTGCAACGGCGGCATTAAGCGCGGCATTGTCGTGCAGACGAAGGTTGCGGCGGAACCAGACAAGGACGTGAGCAGATTTCATGAGCATGTTCCGACGGAAAAGGGAAAACCATTTTATCAGAATCAGCCTCATGTATCAGGCCGTCTGAAAAATCTTTTGGTTTGATTTTGCTATATAATTTTGGTTTTAGCAATGAGGCGGCAACCATGACCGAGCAAACCGTTTTGGCACTCATTACCTGCCAAACCTATCCCGAACCATCGGACAACCTGAAAACATTGGCGGCATGCTTGGAAACCATGGGCGTGAAAACCGTATTTGATGCGTGGCAAAACCATCCGTCCGCGCCGTTTTTACTGCCTTTGTGCGCATGGGATTATGCCGCCGAACCCGAAGCCTTCCGCCAATGGCTGGAGCAAGCCGGGCGGGCGGGGCAGCGTTTTATCAATCCGCCCGAGCTGATGGCTTGGAATATGGAAAAGACTTATTTGTGCGATTTGGCAGCGCGCGGCGCGCGAGTGATTCCCAGCGTGTTCGTTCCGCCGCAAAAAGCCGAATTGGCCGACATCCTGAACCGACAAGGCTGGACGGAAGCAGTCATCAAGCCGGCATTCGGGCAGAGCGGCAAAGGCGTGGTCAAAGTTTGTGCGGAGGTATTGGACGTGGATATGGCGGATTATCCGCAAGGCATGATTGTTCAACCTTATATCCGCGAAATCGAAACGGCGGGTGAAACCTCGCTGGTGTTTTTCAACGGCGTATTCAGCCATGCCGTACGCCGTCAGCCGCCTCAAGGCGAATGGCGCGCCAACTCGGCCTATGGCGTGTCGGTATTTGGTATCGAGCCGCCCGAGTTTGCCATCCGTGCCGCGCAAGACGCACTGGCCGCTTTGCCGCAAATGCCGGTTTACGCCCGAGTGGACGGCACATTGGTCGGCGACACCTTCCTGCTCAATGAATTGGAACTCATCGAGCCCGCCCTGTATTTGCACACCAGCGAAGGCGCGCCGGAACGCTTTGCCCGAGTGTTGGCGCAGTTGCTTGGGCAACATTCATCAACCTGACTTTATCAATATAAATAGCAAGCCTCAGGCCGTCTGAAAACCATTTTTCAGACGGCCTGAGGCTTTTTTTAAACAAGATTAGCGTGTTTGTATTTTTCAATAATGTGCCATTTGTCGATTGTGTCATTTTAATTGTTGCAGTCTTAATTGAAGATTAATTAACTTTCATTTGGCATTTTATCTCGGCTACAGCCTTTATTTTTAGCGGATTGTAAACAATCTGGTCGGTCTAAATAGATATCTTTTTAGGGTAAAACCTCAAAAATCTTTTTAAAAAGAAAGATATTGTCTTATTGAATATTCTGTGCTGAAATTACATGACACTACAAAAAGTAGTGCATAAAAAATAAAACAGACAAAGGAGAAAGCCATGCAATTTTTTTTAGATAATCTCAAAGCCTTTTTCGAAACCATCAGCGGCTGGGTCTGGGGACCTATTATGTTGATGCTGCTGGTCGGTACGGGCATTTTGCTGACCGTTTTGCTGAAAGGCTTGCAGTTCACCATGTTGGGTTATGCGCTGAAACAGGCGTTTGTGCCGTCAAAGAAGCATGAAGACGGTGAAGACCATGAAGGCGATATTTCCCATTTCGCGGCGTTGATGACCGCGCTGTCCGCCACCATCGGTACGGGTAACATCGCCGGTGTGGCGACTGCGGTGGTAACCGGCGGCCCGGGCGCGGTATTTTGGATGTGGATGACCGCCATTTTCGGTATGGCCACCAAATACGGCGAGGGCGTGTTGGCGGTGAAATACCGTGTCACCAATTCTAAAGGCGAAATGTCCGGCGGCCCGATGTATTACATCGAAAAAGGCTTGGGCAAAAACTGGAAATGGATGGCCGTTGCATTTGCGCTGTTCGGCACATTCGCTTCCTTCGGTATCGGCAGCTCGGTGCAGTCCAACTCGGTTGCGCAGGCAGTGCAGACCAGCTTTGGTGTTGAACCTGCCTACACCGGCGTGATATTGACCGTATTAACGGCCATCGTGCTTTTGGGCGGCATTAAGGGCATCGCCAAAGCCGCGTCCTTTATCGTACCTGCCATGGCAGTGTTTTATGTAGTAGGCGGTATTGCCATTATCGTGATTAATTCCGATGTACTGATGCCTGCCGTCAAACTGATTTTCTCCGATGCGTTTAGCGCACAGGCCGTGGCAGGCGGTGCCATCGGTACAGTCATCCGCTACGGCGTGGCACGCGGGGTATTCTCCAATGAGGCGGGTATGGGTTCTGCGCCGATTGCCGCCGCCGCCGCGAAAACCGACCACCCCGTCCGTCAGGCTTTGGTTTCCATGACCGGCACGTTTTTGGACACCATCGTTGTTTGCTCGATTACCGGCATTATTTTGGTGATGGGTCTGCTCGGCGCAGGCGGCGAGTTTGTCAAACCTGAATTGAGCGGCGCAGCGCTGACAACCGTCACTTTCCAAAAAATGCTGCCCGGTATCGGCGGTTGGATTGTCACCATCGGCCTGATTTTCTTTGCCTACTCAACCATTCTCGGCTGGTGTTATTACGGCGAGAAATGCGCGGTTTACGTCTTCGGCGAGAAGTTTGCCGGTTTGTACCGCGTCGGTTATGTTTCTTCGGTTATGCTGGGAACTGTGTTGAGCCTTGATTTGGTGTGGCTGGCTTCGGATACATTCAACGGTTTGATGGCCTTGCCCAACCTGATTGCGCTTTTGTTGATGGCGAAAGTCATCGTCAATGAAACGCGCGACTTCAAACAAAAAATCAAAAACGGCGAATTGCCGCATTAATGTCCAAGGCCGTCTGAACCTGAACATTCAGACGGCCCGATGTATATTAAGTTTGTTTTGAAAAAAGTCAGAGGAGGAGAAAAATGAAAGTGCTTGTTTTAGGTGCTGGTGTGGCCGGCGTATCTTCCGCGTGGTATCTGGCAGAGGCAGGACATGAAGTAACGGTCATCGACCGCGCCGAGGGTGTGGCGATGGAAACCAGTTTTGCCAACGCAGGCCAGCTCTCTTACGGCTATACCACGCCTTGGGCTGCTCCCGGTATTCCGATCAAAGCGCTGAAATGGCTGTTTAAAAGCCATCCGCCTTTGTTGTTTCGCCCTGACGGCAGCCTGTATCAAATCGAATGGCTGTGGCAAATGCTGCAAAACTGCACGGCAGCGCACTATCAAATCAATAAAGAGCGCATGGTCAGGATTTCCGAATACAGCCGCGAAATGTTCCGCCGTTTTGAAGCGCAAACCAGCATGAATTTTGAAGGACGTAAAAAAGGGACGTTGCAGATTTTCCGCCAAACCAAAGAAGTCGAAGCGGCAGAACAAGACATTGCTGTTTTGGAACGCTATGGTGTGCCGTACCGTCGTCTGAAACCCGAAGAATGCGCAGAATTTGAGCCTGCGCTGGCACGCGTTACCGCCAAAATTGCCGGCGGCCTGCACCTGCCCGCAGACGCAACCGGCGACTGCCACCTCTTCACTGAAAACCTATACAAATTGTGTCAGGAAAAGGGCGTACAGTTCCACTTCAACCAAACCATCCGTCGCATCGAACACAACGGGCAGCGCATCAGCGCAGTCGAAACCGAAAAAGAACGCTTTGAAGCAGATGCCTTCGTCTGCGCGCTCGGCTGCTTCAGCAGGACGGTTTTGGCTCAGTTGGATCTCAATCTGCCGATTTATCCCGTCAAAGGCTATTCTTTGACCCTGCCGGTCACAAATTCAGACGGCGCTCCGGTTTCCACCATGTTAGATGAGAGCTACAAAGTCGCCATCACGCGCTTTGATAACAGAATCCGCGTCGGCGGCATGGCGGAATTGTCGGGCTACGAAATCAAACTGCCCGAAAAACGCCGCGAAACCTTGGCTTTGGTCGTCAACGACTTGTTCCCCGAAGGCGGCGATTTGAGCCAAGCATTGTTCTGGAGCGGCCTCAGACCGATGACGCCCGACAGTACGCCGTTAATCGGGCGCACCCGCTTTGAAAACTTATTCCTGAATACCGGCCACGGCACTTTGGGCTGGACCATGTCGCTGGGTTCGGCAAAATTAACCGCCGATATCGTAAGCGGCAAAGACACCGAAATCCGCAGCGACGATTTGAGCCTGTCTCGCTATCAGGCTTAAGCTGGAAAGCGATAAGGTTTAGCGGCATTTCAAATTTAAAGGCCGTCTGAAAATTATTTTTCAGACGGCCTTTTGTTTCAAAATCCGTGTATCCAATCAATAAAATAAATAATAACTATTATCATGCGCATTAAAAGGTGTTAGTCTGACCCTGTCCCAGCTTTTAGCGCAGGTTTTCTCATGCACGATTTTTCGATGTCCAATTTGGCCGTTGCCTTTTCCATCACGTTGGCTGCCGGTTTGTTTACCGTATTAGGCAGTGGCTTGGTGATGTTTTCCAAAACGCCCAATCCGCGTGTGTTATCGTTCGGTTTGGCATTTGCCGGCGGTGCGATGGTGTATGTTTCCCTGACGGAGATTTTCAGTAAATCCAGTGAGGCGTTCGCTGAAATTTATGATAAAGACCACGCGTTTGCGGCGGCGACCATGGCATTTTTGGCCGGGATGGGCGGCATTGCGCTGATCGACCGCCTGGTGCCGAACCCGCATGAAACCTTAGACGCGCAAGACCCGTCGTTTCAAGAAAGCAAACGCCGCCATATCGCGCGAGTCGGCATGATGGCGGCGTTTGCGATTACGGCGCACAATTTCCCCGAAGGTTTGGCGACGTTTTTTGCCACCTTGGAGAATCCGGCGGTCGGGATGCCTTTGGCCTTGGCGATTGCCATCCATAATATTCCGGAGGGTATTTCCATCGCCGCGCCGGTTTATTTTGCCACCCGCAGCCGTAAGAAAACGGTATGGGCGTGTCTGCTATCCGGCTTGGCCGAGCCTTTGGGTGCGGCTTTGGGCTATTTGATTTTACAGCCGTTTTTGTCGCCTGCCGTGTTTGGTTCGGTATTCGGCGTGATAGCCGGCGTGATGGTGTTTTTGGCGTTGGACGAGCTGCTGCCGGCCGCCAAACGTTATTCAGACGGCCACGAAACCGTTTACGGCCTGACAACGGGCATGGCGGTGATTGCCGTCAGCCTGGTATTGTTCCATTTTTAAAACCCGTATGCCAAAGGCCGTCTGAAATGATTCAGACGGCCTTTTTGCGTTATAATCCGCACATCAAAAATAACCTTAATTTCACAAAGTTCCATCATGTTAGACAAATACAATCCCGCCGAAATCGAATCCAAACACTATCAAAACTGGGAAACCCAAGGTTATTTCCAGCCCGATATGGATTTGACCAAACCGTCTTTTTCCATCCAACTGCCGCCGCCCAACGTAACCGGTACGCTGCACATGGGTCATGCCTTCAACCAAACCATTATGGACGGTCTGACCCGCTACTACCGCATGAAAGGCTGCAACACCGCCTGGATTCCCGGCACCGACCATGCGGGCATTGCCACGCAAATCGTGGTCGAGCGTCAGCTTGCCGCGCAAAATGTGTCCCGTCATGACTTGGGCCGCGAAAAATTCTTAGAAAAAGTGTGGGAATGGAAAGAAGTTTCCGGCGGCACGATTACGCAGCAGATGCGCCGCGTGGGCTGTTCCGCAGACTGGACGCGCGAGTATTTTACGATGGACGACGTGCGCGCCGAAACCGTGACCGAAGTGTTCGTGCGCCTGTATGAGCAAGGCTTGATTTACCGCGGCAAACGCTTGGTGAACTGGGATCCAGTTTTGGGTACAGCAGTATCGGATTTGGAAGTGGAAAGCGTGGAAGAACAGGGCTCTATGTGGCACATCCGCTATCCGCTGGCGGACAATCCCGCCGAAGCCGTTATCGTGGCGACCACCCGTCCCGAAACGCTGCTGGGCGACGTTGCCGTTGCCGTCAATCCTGAAGACGAACGTTATACCCATTTGATTGGCAAGGAATTAATCCTGCCGCTGACCGGCCGCACCATCCCCGTGATTGCCGACGAATACGTCGAAAAAGACTTCGGCACAGGCTGCGTGAAAATCACGCCTGCGCACGACTTCAACGACTACGAAGTCGGCAAACGCCACGACACGCGCTTGGTTAATGTGTTCGATTTGGAAGCCAAAGTGCTGGCAAACGCCGAAGTGTTCAACTTCAAAGGCGAAGCGCAACAAGGTTTTGCCCTGCCTGAAAAATACGCAGGCTTAGACCGCTTTGCCGCGCGCAAACAAATGGTCGCCGATTTGCAGGAACAAGGCTTGCTGGTCGAAATCAAAGCGCACACGCTGATGACGCCAAAAGGCGACCGCACCGGCTCAGTAATTGAACCGATGCTGACCAGCCAATGGTTTGTCGCCATGTCCGCCACACCAAACGGCGGCGAGCCTGACAGTGAATACAAAGGCTTGAGTCTCGCCGACAAAGCCAAAAAAGCCGTCGACAGCGGCGCGGTGCGCTTTATCCCTGAAAACTGGGTCAATACCTACAACCAATGGATGAACAACATCCAAGACTGGTGTATCTCGCGCCAACTGTGGTGGGGACATCAAATCCCCGCATGGTACGACGAAGCAGGCAATGTTTACGTCGCCCGCAATCAGGCGGAAGCCGAAAAACAAGCCGGCAAAACAGGCTTGACCCGCGAAGAAGACGTATTGGACACATGGTTCTCCTCCGCGCTCGTGCCGTTCTCTACACTGGGCTGGCCGTCTGAAACCGACGAACTCAAAGCCTTCCTGCCGTCCAACGTCTTGGTTACCGGCTACGAAATCATCTTCTTCTGGGTGGCGCGCATGATTATGATGACCACCCACTTCACCGGCAAAGTACCGTTTAAAGACGTGTACATCCACGGCATCGTGCGCGACCACGAAGGCAAAAAAATGTCCAAATCCGAAGGCAACGTCATCGACCCTGTGGATTTGATCGACGGCATCGACTTGGAAAAACTGCTGGTAAAACGCACGACCGGTCTGCGCAAACCCGAAACCGCGCCGAAAGTGGAAGAAGCCACGAAAAAACTCTTCCCCGAAGGCATCCCCAGCATGGGTGCGGACGCATTGCGCTTCACCATGGCGAGCTACGCCAGCCTCGGCCGCAGCGTGAACTTCGACTTCAAACGTGCCGAAGGCTACCGCAACTTCTGCAATAAATTGTGGAACGCCACCAACTTCGTGTTGATGAACACCGAAGACAAAGACTGCGGTCAAGACGAAATGCAGCCGTTGGCGTTTACCTTCGCCGACCAATGGATTATCGGCAAACTGCAACAAGCCGAAGCCGCCGTTGCCGAAGCCTTTGAAACCTACCGCTTCGACCTTGCCGCGCAAACGCTGTACGAATTTGTGTGGAACGAATATTGCGACTGGTACATCGAGCTGGCAAAAGTGCAAATCCAAACCGGCTGCCCGACAACCCAGCGCACCACACGCCGCACCCTCGTGCGCGTACTCGAAACCATCCTGCGCCTGCTGCACCCAATCATGCCTTTCATTACCGAAGAGCTGTGGCAGGTCGTTGCGCCTCTGGCCAATGCCAAAACCGCCGACAGCATCATGTTGGCCGCCTATCCGCAAGCCGATAAAGAAAAAATCGTTCAGACGGCCTTCGACAAAATGGCCGCATTGAAAGACTTGGTGGAAGAAGTGCGCAAACTGCGCGGCGAAATGGGTATCGCGCCAAACGTCAAAGCACCGCTCTTCGTCGAAGGCAGTGCAGAACTCGAAGGCCTGCTCAAATACCTGCCATCGCTGACCCGACTGACCGAAGCCAAGCTGGTGGACAACCTGCCCGAAGCGGAAGATGCACCTGTCGCCGTCTGCAACGGCGCACGCCTGATGCTGAAAGTCGAAATCGACAAAGCCGCAGAAACCGCCCGTTTGAGCAAAGAAGCCGAGAAGCTGCAAAAAGCCTTGGACAAACTCAATGCCAAGCTCTCCAAACCCGGCTATGTGGACAAAGCCCCCGCACATTTGGTGGAGAAAGATAAGGCGGAATTGGCGGAGTTGGAAGACAAAATGGCGAAAGTTCAGGCGCAGTTGGCGAAGTTGAGAGAGTAATAGCTATTTGATTGTACGAAAGGCAGCCTGAAAACATATCTCGTTTTCAGGCTGCTTTTATTAAATAGGTTGCTTAGTGTTTTCTTCTACTATTACCCCCATACCGCTCTTTATTATCGCTATTTTTAATCTGTGAAATGCGTCCAGGGCTTAAGTCATATTTTTTAGCTGCATCCACTCCTTTCATCCCATTATTTAAATCAGCCTTTATTGCTGAATTACGATACTCTTCCAGTGAATTAACTCTTTCATGCAAAAGAGAATTTTTTATTTCCAGTTTGGTTAATCTTTCATCTAGTGCTTCAATCTTTTGCTTACAACGAGCCAAATTTTCTTCGGTAGTCATTAAATGTATCCTTTCTTAAGGAAGATATTGAATTTTTGCGAAGCCATTCGTTGAGTACGGTTGCACTCCATCGTGGACTTCTACCTAAAATAATCGTTGGTTCAGGAAAGGGCGCAAGTCCTGAAAACTCCTCTGATGATGGATTGTAAGACGGTGGCAAGATCGTCTTTTTATTGCTGCGTCTCATCCGTTCAAACGTTGAACGCGAGATACTAAGTTTTTGACAAATTTCATCAATCCCTAACAGAACATCATTTGAGGCAAAATCAAAACCCATTTCACTTTCCTAAAAAAATTATTTGATGCATTATGACGCGTAATGACGCATCAGTCAATATAAATTTCTCTGTAAGTAAGCGTAGATTGGGTCAAGCCCCAACAAAACCGTTAAATCATCTGTTTTGTGTTGGGTTTACAACCCAACCTACCAAAAGGCCGTCTGAAACTGATCTTTCAGACGGCCTTTTTCTTTTTCTTAATCCATCAAATTCAATCAAACCAAACAATCTGACTTTCATCCACGCTGATGCGGATTTCCTGTCCGGTTTGCGGTTTGTCTGCATTGTGGTCGGCGTGGGGATACCAAATCAAATTGCCGTATTGCGGATGGGCGAGGGTGAGGCGTGTGCCTTCGGCGAGGGGGACGGCTTCGCTGATGCGGACGGCTGTGCCGTTCGGGTCAAATCGGATGGCGTGTTGGGGAATGTAGCGTATGTCGCCGGTGTTGGTCAAACCGAGCAGCAGGGCGGCTTGGGCGTTGACGGGACGGCGGATAAGGGTTTCCGGCGTGCCGTGTTGGAGAATGCGGCCTTCGTGCATGATGGCGATGGTGTCGGCCATGGTGCAGGCTTCCTCGGCGGAGTGGGTCACGAGAATGGCGGGGATGTTTTGACTGCGGATGCGCTCGGCGGTCAGGGTGCGCAGGTGGTGACGCAGGTGTGTGTCGAGGCTGGAGAAGGCTTCGTCCAAGAGCAACAGCGAAGGGCGCGTGATGAGGGCGCGCGCGAGGGCGAGGCGTTGCTGTTCGCCGCCGGAGAGGCTTTCGGGTTTGCGTTGCGCTTCGTGTTCCAAGCCGATGTCGCGCAAGGCCTGCATGGATTGTTCTTCGATTTCGGCTTTGGGCAGGCGGCGCATTTTGAGGCCGAAGCCGACGTTGTCGAGGGCGGTTAAATGCGGCAAAAGGGCGTAGTCTTGAAACATCAGCGAGATATTGCGTTTTTCAGACGGCATGTCGGTGATGTTGTCGCCGTTGAGCCAGACTTCGCCGCTGTCGGGATGCACCAAGCCGACGATGGTTTTGAGCAGGGTGGATTTGCCGCAGCCGGAGCGGCCGAGTACGGCGAGGATTTCGCCTGCTTCGACGTTTAGGTTGATGTCTTGGGCAACGGTTTTGCTGCCGAAGCGTTTGTTGATGTTTTTGAGTTGCAACATGGTTTCAGACGGCCTTTAAAAATGGGGTCGGCAACGGATGCTGTCGAGCCATGCGGACAGCGGATGTTTGGGGTCGATCAGGCCGTATCGACGGCAGGCTTCGATCGTGACCAACTGGGCATCGTGCATCATGTGTCCGCCCAACATGGCATCAAGCAGGGTGGGGATGTCCATCAGTTCAAAACCGGCGACTTCGCCGTCTTGGTTGGCGGGTTGGAAGCTTTCGGGCAGGACGATGTCGAAGATATACAGGATTTCGTTGTGGACACCGCGATTAACGGGGCGCAAACTATATATTTGGGCGGTCGGTCGGATATGGGGTGTTAATGAAGCGGGAATGCCGGCTTCTTCTTCGCCTTCGCGGCAGACGGCTTCAGACGGCCTCTCGCCGCTGCTGATGCCGCCGCCGGTCAGGTTGTCGAGTTTGTTTGGATCAACGGCTTTGTGCGGACTGCGGCGGCCTATCCAAAAGCGCAAACCGTTTTTTGTTTCGACCAATCCGTTCAAGTGAACCGCCTGACTCATCAGGCCGAACGGACGGAAGGCGGCGCGTTCGAGTGCGCATAAAGGCTTGCCCGACTGGTCGCAGATGTCGAACTTTTCACCGCGCCAACCTTTGAGCCAACCGCACTCGCGCCATTGTTGCGCCAGCGTTTGTAAACTGTCACCCATCTGAGACCAGCTGTCTGTTTCCAAATTCAGGCCGTCTGAAAGGGTCGACTGCCTGCCTGTCCAATCTTGTCCGAGGTGTTCGCGCCATAACGGGTTCAGACGGCCTAAAGGCAGGCCGTTGAGATACAGAATGCACCAATCGTCGGATGCGCCATAGCTTGCCTGCGCCCAATCCCACAACGCATCGTGGACATCGGGTGTGAATACTTGTTCAAAACGGAAAGACTGAGACATGGCGCATCCTCCAAAAGAACTAAAGATACGTCGATTTTAGCCGTTTACGGCGAATTTGCAAAATAACCGCACTACCCGAAAACCGCTATAATAGAGTAAATCATCCGAAACGAGCACATCATGAGCGAATTGACTGATATTCTTTCCTACAACCAACATTTCGTTGAATCGGGAGAGTACGAAAAATATTTCACCGACAAATACCCCGGCCGCGAGCTGGCCATTCTTTCCTGCATGGACGCACGCATTATTGAATTGCTGCCCAATGCCTTGGGCTTGAAAAACGGCGATGCCAAGCTCATCAAAAACGCCGGTGCGCTGGTGACGCACCCTTGGGGTTCGGTGATGCGCAGTTTGTTGGTGGCCGTATTTGAGCTCAAAGTCAAAGAAATCATGGTCATCGCCCACCACGACTGCGGTATGCGCGGACTACACGCCGAAGAGTTCCTCCAACGCGTACACGACAGCAATATTCCCGACGACCGCATCGAAACCCTGCGCAATGCCGGTATCGATTTGGACGGCTGGCTGACCGGTTTTGACAACGTCGAAGACAGCGTGCGCCATACCGTCGAGCTGATTCGCAAACATCCGCTGATGCCCGACAACATCGCCATCCACGGCCTGGTCATCCACCCGACTACAGGCAAGCTCAACCTGATTGTTGATGGCAGCCTGCCTGCTTCAGACGGCCAAAACATCTAACGCAGACACCACCACGAAATGAAAAACATCGGATTATTCGGCGGCACGTTTGACCCCATCCACAACGGCCACCTCCACATCGCCCGAGCCTTCGCCGACGAAATCGGTTTGGACCTTGTCGTCTTCCTGCCGGCAGGCGACCCGTACCATAAAGACAGCACGCGCACGCCGGCACAAGAGCGCCTCAATATGGTCGAACTCGCCATCGCCGACGAGCCGAAATTCGCCGCCAGCGACTGCGACATCGTCCGCGACGGCGCGACTTATACGTTTGACACCGTCCAAATCTTCCGCCAGCAATTTCCCGGCGCGCAACTGTGGTGGCTGATGGGCAGCGACAGCCTGATGCAGCTGCACACATGGAAAAAATGGCAAACCCTCGTACGCCAGACTAATATCGCCATCGCCATGCGCCAAGGCGACAACCTCAACAAAACCCCGCGCGAATTACACGCATGGCTTGGCGAAGCCCTACAAAACGGCAGCGTCCGTATCCTCAACGCGCCGCTGCACAACACCAGCTCCACCCAAATCCGCGCCAATCTCGCCAAAACGCACCATTCAGACGGCCTGCCGCAATCCGTCGCCCAATACATCCGCCAACACAAACTCTATGAAAAATAGCGTTTATTCAGGCAGATAAGCTATAATGCCGTCTGAAAACATTTCAACTAGGAAAATAATGAACGAACAAGAATTGCAAGACCTGCAAAAAATGGTCGAAGTGGCCGTAAACGCCCTTGAAGACATCAAAGCCAAAGACATCTCTGTTTTGGAAACCCAAGACAAAACCTCCCTGTTCGCCCGCATGATTATTGCCAGCGGCGACAGCACACGCCAAGTCAAAGCACTGGCGAACAACGTTGCCGTCGATTTGAAAGAAGCCGGTTTTGAAATCCTCAGCACCGAAGGCGACAGCGGCGAATGGACGCTCGTCGACGCAGGCGACCTCGTTGTCCACGTCATGCTCCCTGCCGTGCGCGACTTCTACGACATCGACACCTTGTGGGGCGGAGAAAAACCGAGTTTCCACGCCGGTATGCAAAAACCTTGGCACGCCGCCGACTAAAACGGTTTATCCATACAAAGGCCGTCTGAAACTTGAAAGCAAGCAAGTTTCAGACGGCCTTTTGCTATAATTCCATTCTTTTCACATTATTCAATTTATTGCACTATCATGCCGCAACCCGATTTCGCCCAAACTCTCTCCAAAGACCGCCATTTTCTGCGATCTGCCTTTAAAAACCCCAATAAATACGGCGGCTTGGCCAAGGTTGAGGAAAAATACAAAAAATCGCACGACCTCTATCTGCAACGCCTGTCCAAACTGCCCAAGCCCGAATTCGACAACACTCTGCCCGTTCACGAAAAGCTCGAAGAAATCAAAAAAGCCATTGCTGAAAATCAGGTAACGATTATTTGCGGCGAAACCGGTTCGGGAAAAACCACGCAGTTGCCCAAGATTTGTTTGGAACTCGGGCGCGGGGCAGCGGGGCTAATCGGGCATACCCAGCCGCGCCGTTTGGCCGCGCGCTCGGTGGCAGAGCGGATTGCCGAAGAGCTGAAATCGGAAATCGGCAGCGCGGTCGGCTATAAAGTGCGCTTTACCGACCACACATCGCGCGATGCCTGCGTCAAGCTGATGACCGACGGCATCCTGCTGGCGGAAACGCAGACCGACCGTTATCTCGCCGCCTACGACACGATTATCATCGACGAAGCACACGAACGCAGCCTGAACATCGACTTCCTCTTGGGCTACCTGAAACAGCTACTGCCGCGCCGCCCCGATTTGAAAGTCATCATCACCTCGGCAACGATAGATGCAGAACGCTTCTCCCAACACTTCAACGGCGCGCCCGTGCTGGAAGTGAGCGGGCGCACCTATCCCGTCGAAATCCTCTACCGCCCGCTGACCAGCAAAGACGAAGACGACGCGGAAGTGGAGTTGACCGACGCGATTGTCGATGCGGCGGACGAATTGGCGCGACACGGCGAAGGCGATATTTTGGTGTTCCTACCGGGCGAGCGCGAAATCCGCGAAGCCGCCGAAGCCTTGCGCAAATCCACGCTGCGCCGCAACGACGAAATCCTGCCCCTGTTCGCACGCCTGTCGCACGCCGAGCAGCACAAAATCTTCCACCCCACAGGCGCGAAACGCCGCATCGTGCTGGCAACCAACGTCGCTGAAACCTCGCTTACCGTGCCGGGCATCAAATACGTCATCGACACCGGCCTCGCACGCGTCAAACGCTATTCCGCACGGGCAAAAGTAGAGCAGCTTCATGTCGAAAAAATCTCCCAAGCTGCCGCCCGCCAACGCTCCGGCCGCTGCGGCCGCGTCTCCGCAGGCGTATGTATCCGACTGTTTTCAGAAGAAGATTTCAACAGTCGCCCCGAATTTACTGACCCAGAAATCGTCCGCAGCAACCTCGCCGCCGTCATCCTGCGCATGGCATCACTGAACTTGGGCGACGTAGCAGCATTCCCGTTTTTAGAAATGCCCGATTCGCGGTATATCAATGACGGGTTTCAGGTGTTGCTGGAATTGGGGGCGGTGGAGGCCGTCTGAAAATCTTTCAGGTAGCTTGAAAATCGGGCATTTATGCCCGACGAAAACAGATAAACAATAAACCATGTTGGGCTAAAAGTTTTCCTCGAAAACACATTAAGTTATATTAATTTAAACATTAAGGATACTACGGATGAATCAACTTCGTATGCAAGAAGTAGAAAAATTTCTTAAAAATAAAAAATTTGATGAGCTTCGTTGTTTGTTATTAGAGCGTGCTGAATATTGGCATCAGCAATATTCAGATGATGATAAGGTTTTGTTTCTATCTGATGGATTTGCATTATGCGCAAGGGATATCTTTGCATATAGTAATAACTTATCTGATGAAATAGATTTCATCATTAATAAAGATAAGCAAAACAAATTAAGAGAAATCATATTTAATGCATTTAAAAATATCAGTGACGGGTTCAATAAGTTTAATAATATAACAATAAATCCTTCATCGCCGTTTTCTATTAGTAATATTTTAAAATATAACCCCTACGATTCATATTATAAAAAATATAGATATATCAGAAATTTATCTTGTACTGATTGGAGAAATTTGCTTAGAAGTGTGCTTGATAAGGATAAAGAAAATATAGAAAGTAAAATTGATGATATTTTTAACGACTTACGATTATGCATTGAATATGAAATATTTTATCATTTTAATACTATGAATATAGAGGATTACAAAGAAATTAATGAACAAACGTATGGTAAGTTTTCTTTTTCCCATGACTCAATCAAAAAGGGGAGTTATTATAAGTATATGGAAATATTTTTTAATTTTCATGAGGAAATAGAAAATTTGGAAGTATTGCAGAAAAATTGTGTTGAATATTTACATTTAATTAAGGAGCGTCGACCCAATTTTAAATTAAATTATTCAAATTTGAATAGAAATATCAAAAACCTTCTTGATTTTGAAGAAAGCATAATTGGTAAACTGCCGGGTTAGTAGCTTGATGCACATCAATAAAAAGCGGCTTCTACTTTTTCATTTCCCAAAACAAGGTTTATCGGCATTGTTGAATTGAATTTCAGGCCATCTGAAATTCAATTCACAGAATAAATATTATCTGAATCCAATGCGTAGGTCGGCATCAATACCCGCCCTACACATCTGTTATACAAAACATGAAAAGCCATATCCATATGTCGTCTGAAAACGGGCGAAACGAGTTTTCGCAAAGCAAAAATTTTTCAGGCAGCCTGAAAACACTCACCAAACCCCGCTACCGCTTAACCCGCCTCGGCGAACAAATGGCGCGCCTGCCCATCGACCCGAAAATCGCGCGCATTTTGTTAGCGGCGAAGAAACACGACTGCATGGCGGAAATATTGGTGATTGCGTCTGCGCTGTCGATTCAAGACCCGCGCGAGCGGCCGTTGGAAGCGCGCGATGCCGCGGCCAAGGCGCACGAGCGTTTTACCGACAAGCAATCCGATTTCCTTGCCTATCTGAATATTTGGGACAGCTTCCAGCGCGAGCGTGACAAAGGTTTGTCCAACAAGCAGCTAGTGCAATGGTGTCGTCAATATTTCCTGTCGCACCTGCGGATGCGCGAGTGGCGCGAGCTGCACCACCAGCTTGCCCAAACCGCGATTGAAATGGGTTTGACCACCAAGGAAGCCGCGTTTCGACAACCTCCTACCCAAGAGCAATTAAGGCCGTCTGAAAGTCAAGATGATCAAGATTTGACGGCAAAGCTCAAACAAAAACAACTGGACAAGAAACAACACCGCGCCCAAATCCGTGCCGCCAAAGAAGCCGGCTACGAACAAATCCACCGCGCCCTGCTGACCGGCCTCATCGCTAACGTCGGCATGAAATCGCCCGACGGCAACGACTATACCGGCGCGCGCGGCAGCCGCTTCCACCTTTTCCCTGCCTCAGCCCTGTTCAAAGCCAAACCCAAATGGGTGATGGCGGCAGAACTGGTTGAAACCACGCGCCTTTACGCGCGCGATGTGGCCGTCATCCAGCCCGAATGGATCGAGCAGGAAACGCCGCACCTTGTCCGCTATCATTATTTCGAGCCGCACTGGGAACAAAAACGCGGCGAAGTCGTCGCCAGCGAACGCGTGACGCTTTACGGCCTGACCGTATTGCCGCGCCGCCCCGTGTCTTACGGCAAAGTTGCACCCGAAGAAGCGCGCGAAATCTTTATCCGCAGCGCATTGGTGGCGCAAGAAATGGGCAGTTTCACCGCGCCGTTTTTCGTACACAACCAAAAACTGATCCGCGAAGTCGCCGAGCTGGAACACAAATCGCGCCGCCAAGATGTGCTGGTGAACAATGAGATTTTGTTTGAGTTTTACGATGCGCGTTTGCCTAAAACCGTATTTAAAAGCGGCGGCGAGATAGTCGGGCAGCCTGAAAACCGTTCAGATGGCCTTTCAGGCAGCCTGAAACCCCATATTCGCCCCGCCACAACTAGCGATGCCACCGCCGTTGCCGAATTATTCCGCCGCGCCGTGCAGCACATTTCAAACCGCTATTACAGCGAGCAGGAAAAAAACGCATGGCTGCAAGGTGCGGACGATGCCGAGTTTTGGCAACAACGCATTGGCGGCGGCAATGTCCGCGTCGCCACGCACAACGGGCGCGTGCTCGGTTTTATTGAATACCAGCCCGAACAAAGCCACCTAAACTGCCTTTATACCAACCCGCACCACCAGCGGCAGGGCATTGCCACCGCGCTGCTGGCTGCTGTTTTGCCGCCGACAGACAGCGGCAAGGCGATAACGGCAGACGTGTCCAAAGCCGCATTGGCATTTTTTCAAAAACAAGGCTTTGTGCGGCAACACGAAAACCAAATCCCGCGTAACGGTTTGGTTTTGACCAATTACCGCATGGTTCGTCAAGCAGGCAGCCTGAAAGCCCAAAGGCAGCCTGAAAACCGTTTAGACGACCCCAAAAGCAGCCTGAAATCCCAAACGCCGTCTGAAAAACCCCTTGCCGACATCCGCACCTTCGCCGCATGGCTCAAAACCGCCGAGCGCGACAATCCGCGCCTGTTGTTCCTCAGTCGCGACGATTTGATGCAACACGCTGCCGCGCACATTACCGAAGAGCAGTTCCCCAAATTCTGGCAAACCGCAGACGGCAAGTTCAAACTTTCCTACCGCTTCGAGCCGAACCATCCGCTCGACGGCGTGACCATGACCGTGCCGCTGACCGTCCTCAACCGCTTGCACGCGCCGTCGCTCGAATGGCTGGTGCCCGGTATGTTGCGCGAAAAAATCCAGCTGCTGATTAAAGCATTGCCCAAACAAATCCGCCGCATTTGCGTGCCCGTACCCGATTTCATCACCAAATTCCTCGAAAGCAATCCCGACCGTCAAGCGGCCATCATTCCCCAGTTGGCGCACTTTATCGCCAAAAGCGCGGGCGACATCCGCATACTGGAGCAAATCAACCAAGACGAATGGGCCGCGTTCAGGCTGCCCGAACACTGCTATTTCAACCTCCGCATCATCGACGACGGCGGACAAGAATTAGCCATGGGTCGCAATTTAATCCAAATCCAACAACAACTTGGCAAAGCCGCCGCCACCACCTTCCGCGACAACACCCAAGAATTCGAGCGCGACAACGTTACCGCATGGGACATCGGCACCCTGCCCGAATCCATCAAATTCGCCCGCGGCAAACAACAGCTCACCGGCTACCTCAGCCTGCAAAAAGAAAAAGACGGCCGCATCGCCCTACGCCTGTTCGACACGTCTGCCGCCGCCGAACAAGCCCACCGATTAGGCGTGATCGAACTCATGAAACTACAACTAAAAGAACAAGTTAAAGACCTGAACAAAGGCATCCAAGGCTTCACTCAAGCCGCCATGCTGCTCAAACACATCAACGCCGACACCCTGCGCGACGACCTCACACAGGCCGTCTGCGACCGCGCCTTTATCGGCGAAGACGAGCTGCCGCGCAACGAAAAAGCCTTCAAAGAACAAATCAAACGCGCCCGCAGCCGCCTGCCCGCCGTCAAAGAAGCCCTCAGCCGCTACCTGCAGGAAACCGCAGCCGCCTACGCCGAACTCAACAGCAAACTCGGCAAACACCCGCTCACTCACCTCCTGCGCCAACGCCTGCAAACCCTGCTCGCCGCCGGCTTCGCCACCCGCACCCCGTGGGCACAATGGCCGCGCCTCCCCATCTACCTCAAAGCCATGACCCTGCGCCTCGAAAAATACAGCAGCAACCCCGCCCGCGACGCAGCCCGCGAAGCCGATATTCAAGAGCTGGAACAAATGTGGCAGGAAAAAACCGACGGCTTGATGAAACAAGGACAACCCGTTTCAGACGACCTCGCCGCGTTTAGATGGATGATTGAAGAATTGAGGGTGTCGCTTTTTGCGCAGGAATTGAAGACGCCGTATCCGGTGTCGGTGAAGAGGTTGTTGAAAGAGTGGGAAAAAATTGGAAAATAAAAAACAGCCTGAAAAGTTTCAGGCTGTTTTTTTATTTGACTAATCGAAGTTTCCTATATCTATTTAAGTCCCTCTCAACTAATCCAAAAGTTAAATCAGCAACATCTTTGGGGGATACGTTTAAATTTTCAGCAATCTGTTCAATACCAATGCCATCATTTTTTAAAATAGTAAGCATTTTACGTAATGCGCTTGATATTTCCCTTTCCATTGGCTCTGGTTCGATAGTTCGATATTTTTTCTTTGCAAACAAAGGACAAAGATTGTGTATATACATCCTATCAGTAATCATTCCTAATTTATGCATCCGATATGCTAAGGCAACAAGTGATACACCAAATCGTCTTTTGATTTTTAATAAATTTTCAATAGTGATAGGAACATGACGATATAAGCGTAGTGCAGCCTCCGGCATTAAAAAAGCTGAAGCAAAGGCATTAGCCTCTTTTTCGATAATATCACGAGGTTCATCTTCTGTAATTTCACTATTTTTACTATGTTCCATACTGTATTTATCACGGATTAAGTGCCCTAATTCATGGGCAGCATCAAATCGACTACGTTCTGCAGATTTTTGTGTATTTAAAAATACAAATGGATGATTTTCATACCAAGTACAAAAGGCATCAATGTCCTTTGTATCTAAAGATAATGAAAATACACGAACACCCTTAGCTTCAAGTAGGGTGATCATATTCGGAATAGGTTCATTGCCAAGCCCCCATTCTAATCTTAGTTCCTGAGCAGCCTCTTCAGGAGGAATATCAGAAAAATCAGGCAATACGGCTTGACTTAGTGTAAATTCTGTCTCGAGCCAGTCATTTAACAAAAAAGCCGTAATGCTATGATTTAATGCTTGTTTTTCAAGCCTCTTCGAGGTGCGTGAACGAGCACGAAAACTTACTGCCTGAGATTTCAACTCAGGCAGTCTTTCGTCATTAGTAAAGAAATGAACTGGAAACTCTAATAAATTAGCTAATTCATTTAAATCAGGTATTTGCTCATCTTTTACATAGTTTCTAACCTGTCGAGCGGTAATACCTAATAACTCAGCTAATTTTGTTTGCGTACAACCACGTTTATCCAGCGCAAACTCCAGTCTCTCACGATTAAATGTCTGCATGATGTATCATTCAACTTATCCTGCTTTTTGTTTTCTTTCAACCAAAGGTTCATATTCTTCAACAGGTTGCTTACGCTCAATCTCATCAAATTTAGTCAAATCAATATCAGCTAATATAATTCGCTGCTTGTATCCAGTGATTTGATGACTAACAAAACCACTAGGTAAAGATAGTTCAAGTTGCACTTTATTATACTCCCAGTGAAACAGTAGAACCCAAAACTGAGCAGTATCAGGCAAATCTAATTTTGAATTACGAATAGCCTCCTCAAATTTCCTACCTTTTCGTGCGGTAGTCATTGGCATCCCATTACGCCTACCAACGTCAGAAGTAGCAGTAGCCACAATAATATTTTTAGTCCGACATGGAGATAGCCATAGATATGCACCACCCGACCAAGGCTCAAGCGTCCAGCCATATTTACTTAAATATACCCTTAGAGCAAGTGTGATTTCTCCTTGCCGATAATTTCCCAATGTATTCCTATCAGATAATGCTGCTTTGTCCTGAATATTATTATGTGCAGTAAGCACAATCTCTTTAAGCACCTCCTGAGATAAATACTCGCTGATTTCACTCAAAGCAATATCAATATTTTGTTGTTCAACCACTTCTCCTACTTCAAATGGGAAAGGTTCTGATAATGCAAATTCCACCATAAAAAATTTCCTAATTTTATACGTAATGTTTACGCAATATATCAGGAAATATGAAAACGTACAACTATATAAAGTAATTAATAAATAGCCTGTCCAGCCGTGTCCGTATCTTTCGGCACACCCGACCTGCAAATCACGCAAAACTTGGAATCCGTGCGTAGCAAGCCGTAGCCTGCAACCGCGTGCGTGCCTTTGGGCACACACCCTACCCGTAATCCCACAAAACCCGTCTGTAGGGTGTGTGCGGTACGCACGCACGCGGTCTTTCTAAACTACTCCTTTTCCAACCACACCAAAGGTCGTCTGAAACCCATTTTCAGACGACCTTTTGCCACTTTGCCAAACAAGAATTCCCACTACCCTCTCCCCAAACATCACCCGAACCAGTAAACTCCCCATATTTCAACAACTTCTTGGAAGCCAACCATGCCCCGTATCCATCCGCTCCACCTGTTCCCGCCCCACATCGCCGAACGCGGCCTGTTGTATTTTCAGCAGGGCAAAGTTCGCTACATCCAAAAAACTTCCGCCGGGCGTTATCGGGCGGAGGTGTGCGGTTCGGAAAACTATTCGGTATGGCTGAAGCTGGATAGTGATTTGTACATTAAGGACGGGGGCTGCGATTGTCCTTATGGCTGGGCGTGCAAGCATATGGCGGCGTTGTGGTATGCGGTGCGCGCCGAAACGCCAGACGAGCAGCCGGACGAATCTGACGCGCAGCAGCCTAAAAAGGGCGGCAATCCGTATCGGCAGCAGCTCTCTCAAATCTTTTCCCGAACCCGATATTATGATTACTATGAAGCCGCCGATTTGGGCTTCAGGCTGCAAAACTGGTTGGAAGATGTGGCGCAGGAGGGGACGGCGGCGTTGCAGCAGGCTTTGCCTCTGTTGATACCGCGTTTGCAGGATGCTTTTGAAAAGGCGGATGATTCGGACGGTATGTTGGGCGATGCTATGTATATGGCAATCGAGCTGCTGGAAGAGGCAGTCATGGAAAATGTCCCAAAGCGTTTGATCAATTTTTTGGACAAATGCTTGGACGACAGCCGCTATTTTGATTTCTCGGAGGCAGGCAATAAAATCTACCAAATCCGCGCCCGAATCTGGCGGCTGCGCGGCGAATGGCAGGCGTGGCAAGATTATGTGGTTAAACGTTTGGCTGTTACCAAGTCGGGTTGGGAACATGAATTTTGGGCACTCGAAGGCTGGCAGGTATTACAGGCGAAAGGCGATACTGCTGCCGCGCAGGATTATTTCAGACGACATCTGCGCCTGCCGAAATTCAGACAAATTGCGGTAGAGCAAGCAGTCGGGCAGCAAGATTGGGCGGAAGCAGAACGCCTCTTGCGCGAAGGCATCAGCATTGCCGAAGATGAAGGAACACTCGGCACAATGCACAAATGGAAGCTGCAACTTTTCGATGTATTGAAGGAAACCGGTAAAAATGTACGCGAAATCGCAGCAGATTTGGCATTTTCCACCAGCCTTTCATTGCCGCATTACGAAGCGTGGAAAGCCACGTTTTCCGCCGCTGAATGGCCAAATGAATTCAACCGCCTGCTTGCGCGCTTGTCGGGTCAATATTCGCTGCAAGCTGAAATATTGGAGTATGAACAGGAATTCGATCTGCTGCTCGCCCTATTGCAGCAACACCTTTCGTTGTACATGATGGAACGTTTTGCCCCGTCTTTCCCCGAGCCGTATCACGACCAAATCGTGGCTTGCTATCTGCAAATCTTTACGGCTGAAATCAATAAGGCAAGCAACCGTAAGCAATACCGCCAGCTCTTGAACCAATTAAAGATCCTCCGCCGCCAATATTCCGCACAACGGCAGGCGATAGAAGACTTTGCCGACGAAATCAGGGAGCGATATAGCGAAAAACCGCGCCGGCCTGCGCTGTTGGAAGAATTGGATCGGGCGGGGTTTTAGGAGAAAGCTGTTCATCTATACCTTGTAATAGAGTAATAGATCTTTCTAAATAGCAAGCTGTAGCCTGCATCAAACCGCGTGCGTGCCTTCGGGCGCACACCCTACCTATGAATCACAAAGAATTTGAAATTTATGCGTAGGGTGTGTGCGGTACGCACGCACGCGGTCTTTAAGAAATATTCTTTCCAATCAAACCAAAGGCCGTCTGAAAGTACTTTCTACCTTTCAGACGGCCTTTTTATATTTATATTTCTGTTTATTTTTCCAAACGCGCAATCAGTTCATCGGCCAAGTCGAGATAAGCTTGGGTGCCTTTGGCGTGAGCATCGTAGGCGAGGGCGGGGAGGCCGTGGCTGGGGGCTTCGGCGAGGCGGATGTTGCGGGGGATGACGGTGTCGAAGAGCAGGTTGCCGAAGTGTTGTTTGAGCTGTTCGCTAACTTCGACGACGAGGCGGCTGCGGCTGTCGTACATGGTGCGGACGATGCCGGTTACGTCGAGGTCGGGGTTGATGGCTTGGCGGATTTTGCGGACAGTGGCCACTAAGTCGGAGATGCCTTCGAGGGCGTAGTATTCGCAAAGCATGGGGACGATGACGCCGTTGGCGGCGACCAGGCCGTTGAGGGTGAGCAGGGTCAGGGACGGGGGGCAGTCGATGAGGACGTAGTCGTAGTCGTCGGCAACGAGCTGCAGGGCGTTTTTGAGGCGGATTTCGCGTGCGATTTCTTGGACGAGTTCGACTTCTGCGCCGGCCAGTGTGCGGTTGGCACCCAATACGTCGTAGCCGCCTTCTTTGCTGCGGACGACGGCGTTGGGGATGTCGGTTTCGCCGAGGACAACTTGGTAAACGCCGTTTTCGATGGTGGCTTTGTTGATGCCGCTGCCTGTGGTGGCGTTGCCTTGGGGGTCGAGGTCGACGACGAGGACGCGGCGGCCTTTGGAGGCTAGGGAGGCGGCTAGGTTGACGGTGGTGGTGGTTTTGCCGACTCCGCCTTTTTGGTTGGCGACGGCGAGGATTTGTGCGCTCATGTGCTTTGCTGTCGTGTTAAGTGTGGATGGCTGGATTGTACCGTTATTCGGTATGCTTGGGTTGTTTTCAGACGGCCTTTTTGCGGATGATGACGATATGGCGTTCGGCATTGAGTTGGGGAACGTGCAATGCTTCGACTTTTTCGACGGCGACGCTTTCGGGTAGTTTGTCGATTTCTTCTTGCGGATATACGCCTTTCATGGCCGCCCAGTAGCCGCCGTCTTTGAGGAGGTGCTCTGTCCAGTTGACGAAGTCGGCGAGTTCGGCAAAGGCGCGGCTGGTGATGACGTCGGCGCGGCAGTCGGCGGCGGCTTCTACGCGGCCGCTGATGACGCGGACGTTTTTAAGGCCGAGTTCGATGACGGCTTGTTGTAGAAAGGCGGTTTTTTTGGTGTTGGCATCGAGGAGGGTGATGTTAAGGTCGGGGCGGCAGATGGCGGTGGGTATGCCGGGCTGTCCGCCGCCGGAGCCGACGTCGAGCATGGTTTGCGCGTGTTCGATATAGGGCAAGAGGGTCAGGCTGTCGAGCAGGTGGTGGCTGACGGTTTGGGCGGGATCACGCAGGGCGGTCAGGTTGTAGGTTTTGTTCCACTTTTGCAGCAGGGCGGCATAGTCTAGCAGTTTGGCCTGTTTGGCTTCGTCGATGTCCAAACCCAGTGCCTGTATGCCGTCGCGGAGCTGTTGCGCCTGATTCATTTGTTATTCCTTATTGGTTAAAACGCGTTGGATGTAATGGTAACGGAAAGCATGCCGTCTGAAAATGTTTGCGCCTGTTGAATCAACGTTTCATCTTGTGAAAGACGATGGGCTGCTCCGGCGCGCGCGTGAGCTGTTTGGGCAGGGTCAGCATGGCGATGATCCACACGGAAAGGGTGTAGTAGAACACGCCTTGTCCGCGCATACCGGCCAATGCGGCATTGCCTAAGATGGCTTCAAAAATCAAACCCGCCGCCGCCGAGGCACACGCTGCAACACCGGCAAGGAAGATGGCGTAACGCGAATGCCGGCGCATCATTTTTTTATACGCCAGCTTAGTCAGTCCGCCGGCAATTGGTAGGTTGAGGAAGGCAAACATGCCGCAGACAAACCATGCGACGGAATCCTGCCAACCGCTTTGCCATGCCCACGCGCCGTCTTTGACTGTAACCAACAGACCTTGGCCGTCTGAAAAGGCGATTTGCACGATATTGTGCAATATCATCGCCAGCGGCAGGGTAAGGAACATCAGTGCGACCAATAGGGGGCGGTAGGGCTTTTCTTGAGTCAGGTACATGGCGGCTTGCCTTGGGGAAATAAGTTGAAATGATAGCAGATCGGCGGTTGATTCACGTTAGTCTGACGCCGAAATTGCTGACAAAAACAGTCAATTAAAAAAGAAATGAAAAATTCTTTTTTCTTGGCAAACATTGGCAGATAAAGGGTAAGAAAACGTTTTCAGACGGCCTAATCTATTATTTTTATATGAACCGAACAGAAAATCTTTGCATTTCTCCGTAAAATCTACTAAATTCTTAATAACATATTATAAAGACCTGAAATCTGGAACCCAAACCGAAACTGCCTTCCGCCATTTACGCTCGGAAACTCAGCAGGCAACAAAAGTTTCACACACGATAAAATACAAAATAATTCCTCTGAAATCAGTTGTTTATAATGATAGATAACCACAAGGCAAACCATGCCTGACTTTAGTAGGAGTAAAACCATGGCTGAAGCAACCGATGTCGTATTAGTAGGCGGCGGCATTATGAGCGCCACTTTGGGCGTATTGCTCAAAGAACTCGAACCATCTTGGGAAATCACCCTGATCGAACGCTTGGAAGATGTAGCGTTGGAATCATCAAATGCATGGAACAATGCCGGTACGGGACACTCTGCGCTGTGTGAATTGAACTATGCGCCCCTGACTGCCGATGGCACGATCGATCCGACCCGCGCCCTCAATATTGCCGAACAATTCCATATCAGCCGCCAATTTTGGGCGACTTTGGTCGAAGAAGGCAAACTGACCGACCGCACTTTCATCAATTCCGTCCCTCATATGTCGCTGGTGATGAACGCCGACCATTGCAGTTATCTGCAAAAACGTTTCGACGTGTTCAAAAACCAAAAACTCTTTGAAAAAATGGAGTTTTCTACCGATCGCGCCAAAATTGCCGAATGGGCGCCGCTGGTTGTCAACGGCCGTGATGAAAACCAATCCATCGCCGCCAACTACTCCGCCGAAGGCACAGACGTCGATTTCGGCAGCCTGACCCGCCAGATGGTCAAATACTTGAGCGACAAAGGCGTAAAAATCAAATTCAACCGTCATGTCGACGACCTCAACCGCGAATCGGACGGCGCATGGGTGCTGAAAACCAGCAGCACCAAAGACGATGACGACCCGTTGACACTCCGCACCCGTTTCGTCTTCCTCGGCGCAGGCGGCGGCGCACTGACTCTGCTGCAAAAATCCGGTATCCCCGAAGGCAAAGGCTACGGCGGCTTTCCGGTTTCCGGCCTCTTCTTCCGCAACAGCAATCCCGAAACGGCCGCGCAACACAACGCCAAAGTGTACGGCCAAGCCTCCGTCGGCGCGCCCCCTATGTCCGTTCCGCATTTGGATACCCGCAACGTGGACGGCCAACGCCATTTGATGTTCGGCCCGTATGCAGGCTTCCGCCCCAACTTCCTCAAACAAGGCTCGCTCATGGATTTGCCGATGTCCATCCAAATGGACAACCTCTATCCTATGCTCCGCGCCGGTTGGGCTAATATGCCGCTGACCAAATATCTCTTGGGTGAATTGCGTAAAACCAAAGAAGAACGCTTTAATTCGCTCTTAGAGTATTATCCGGAAGCCAATCCTGACAATTGGGAACTGATTACCGCCGGTCAACGCGTACAAATCATCAAAAAAGACCCGAAAAAAGGCGGCGTACTCCAATTCGGTACCGAAATCGTCGCTCATGCCGACGGTTCGCTGGCCGCATTGCTAGGCGCGTCCCCAGGCGCATCAACCGCCGTGCCTTTGATGATTAAGCTGATCAACCAATGCTTCCCGGGCCGTATCGAGTCATGGTCAGGCCGTCTGAAAGAATTGGTGCCCGGCTACGGTATCAAGCTGAACGACAATCCGACTTTGGCGGACGAAATCATCAGCCACACTTCGGCCGTTTTGGGCATTCATCACTAAATTGAAGCAGACACAAAGGCGGGCATTCTTGCCCGCCTTTTTTCAAACCATTAAAATAGCGGCATTCAGGCCGTCTGAAATCTAATCTGTGACAGCATGTTGCACGATTCAAACCCGAAAATCAGCCCCAATAGAAAAACGCCATGACCGATATTCTCAACAAAATCCTTGCCACCAAAGCAGAAGAAGTGGCCGCCCAAAAAGCCGCCATTTCCTTAGAAGACATCAAAGCCCAAGCGCAGGCTGCCGCGTCGGTTCGCAGCTTTATCGGCTCAATCCGTGAAAAACACGCGCAGAATCTACCTGCCATTATTGCCGAAGTCAAAAAAGCCAGCCCGAGCAAAGGCCTGATCCGTCCTGATTTTCATCCTGCCGAAATTGCTGTTGCCTATGAAAAAGCCGGCGCGGCCTGTTTGTCCGTGTTGACGGACGAACATTATTTCCAAGGCTCACCCGAGTATTTGAAACAGGCGCGTGCGGCCGTGGCACTGCCGGTCTTGCGTAAAGATTTCATCATCGACGAATACCAAATCTATCAGGCGCGCGCGTGGGGTGCGGATGCGGTTCTTCTGATTGCCGCCGCACTGGAAGCAGAGCAGCTTGAGCGTTTTGAAGTCGTTGCCCACGAATTGGGCATGACTGTATTGTTGGAGTTGCACGATGCGTCCGAGCTGGAAAAATGCCGCAACATGGCCACGCCGTTGTGGGGTGTCAACAACCGCAACCTGCGTACGTTTGAAGTAACCCTGCAACAAACCCTCGACCTCTTGCCTGAATTGAACGGCAAAACCGTTGTAACCGAAAGCGGCATTCGCAACAAAGAAGACGTTGATTTCATGCGCAGCCACGGCGTGCATACTTTCCTGATCGGCGAAACCTTTATGCGAGCCGACGACATCGAAGCCGAAGTCAAAAAACTGTTTTAAACCCTAAAAAACATCAGGCCGTCTGAATTTTCAGACGGCCTGAATCCATTGGAGACGAGAAAAAATGTTTACCGTACAGCGCATTTACGCCTATCAACCCGATTCTAAACAAACCGCCGTCTTTATCGACCGCCTCTATCCGCGCGGCGTCCATAAAGAAGTTTTTGCCACCGCACTTTGGCTGAAAGATATTACGCCCAGTGCAAACCTGCGTCGCTGGTATCACGAAAATCCGGCTCAAAATTTTGACAGTTTTGTCAGCCGTTATCATGAAGAGCTGCAAGGCAATGCCGAGCAGGCCGCCATCAAGCAGTTGCTGGATTTGGAGCGGCAACACGGCAATATCCTGCTGCTGACCGCCGTCAAAGATCCCCGACATTCCCACGTCTCTGCGCTGGCTCAATTTTTGGGCACAACGTTTGAATATCGCGATTAAAAAATCAGTGTTTGGATTGAATATAAAAAGGCCGTCTGAAATCAAGGTTTCAGACGGCCTGCTATTTTCAAATCAAGAAGAATAACGGTGTGCCACCAATTTTCCGTCTATATATTCGCCGATATAGACTTGCGAGGCTTCAAGGTGGAGGCGGTCGAGTTCCTGTTGCAGCCATTCTTCATCACGCTTAATGATTTCGAGGATGTCGGTGTCGACTTGGCCGTCTGTAATCAGTGGATAGCGCAGGCTTTCGTCGCCGTACTTAATGACGGCGAGCTGGCCGTTTTGTTCCATCACGGCGCGTTTGACGGCAGAGATTTCGTAGATGCCGGCGGCGCGGAGTTTGAACATGAGGTCGTGTGCGCTGATGCCGTTTTTCATACATTCTTCTGCTTGGACTTCGCCGTTGACGATGGTCCAAACGGATTTGCCGTCAATTACGGATTTGATCCAGCGGTTGTGGTTTTTGATGAATTTCAGGCTCAATACCAATAGCGTCCACAAAATCAGTACGAGGAAAAATTGCAGCAGGCCGACGCTGTCGCTGTAAATCACGCCGCCGATGATGCCGCCGAGTACAAAGTTTTGCACTTGTTCCATGGCGGAGGTCGGCGCGAGGTTGCCTTTGTCTAAGATGTTGATTTACAAAATTAAACATAAAATATCCATCTAATCTGAGGAAAAATAGAAAGGTCGTCTGAAAACTAAATTTCAGACGACCTTTCCCGTTTGAAACGGTCCCAAATGGCAGGGTTGCTTTATTTCTTATTACCCAACTGCGGCAACACCGAACCTTCGCCCAGCGACAGCAAACCGCTTTGCGAGTAGATACCCAGTTTGGCGCGGGTGTCGGTGATGTCGAGGTTGCGCATAGTCAGTTGTCCGATGCGGTCGAGCGGTGTGAACGCGGCGTCTTCGACTTTTTCCATACTCAGGCGTTCGGGTTGGTAGGTCAGGTTGGGCGATTCGGTGTTCAGAATCGAGTAGTCGTTGCCGCGGCGCAATTCGAGGGTGACTTCGCCGGTAATGGCTTTGGCGACCCAGCGTTGGGCGGTTTCGCGCAACATGAGGGCTTGGCTGTCGAACCAGCGGCCTTGGTAGAGCAGGCGGCCGAGGCGCAGGCCGTTGATGCGGTATTGTTCGATGGTGTCCTCGTTGTGGATGCCGGTTACTAAGCGCTCGTAGGCGATGTGGAACAACGCCATGCCCGGGGCTTCGTAGATGCCGCGCGATTTGGCTTCGATGATGCGGTTTTCGATTTGGTCGCTCATGCCCAAGCCGTGACGGCCGCCGATGCGGTTGGCTTCGAGGAAGAGTTCGACAGGATCGGCGTATTCTTTGCCGTTCAATGCAACCGGCACGCCTTCTTCAAAGCGCACGCTGACTTCTTCGGGTTTGACTTCGACGCTTTCGTCCCAGAAGGCAACGCCCATGATGGGTTTGACGATTTTGATGCCGCTGTTGAGGAACTCCAAGTCTTTGGCTTCATGCGTCGCGCCGAGCATATTGGAATCGGTGGAATAGGCTTTCTCCACCGACATTTTGTAGTTGAAGCCGTTGGCAATCAGAAATTCGCTCATTTCGTGGCGGCCGCCGAGTTCGTCGATAAATTGTTGGTCGAGCCAAGGTTTGTAGATTTTCAGCGCGGGATTGGTCAAGAGGCCGTAGCGGTAGAAACGCTCGATGTCGTTGCCTTTGTAGGTGCTGCCGTCGCCCCAGATGTTGACGTCGTCTTCTTTCATGGTGGAAACGAGCATGGTGCCGGTCACGGCGCGGCCCAGAGGCGTGGTGTTGAAGTAGGCGATGCCGCCGGTGGAAACGTGGAACGCGCCGCATTGGATGGCGGCAATGCCTTCGTGTGCCAACTGCGCGCGGCAGTCAATCAGGCGGGCATTTTCTGCACCGTATTCCATCGCTTTTTTGGGAATAGCGTTGTAATCGTCTTCGTCAGGTTGGCCGAGGTTGGCGGTGTAGGCATAAGGCAGCGCGCCTTTGAGTTTCATCCACAACAGTGCGGCAGAGGTATCAAGACCGCCGGAGAAGGCGATGCCGACTTTTTGACCGATGGGGAGATTTTGTAAAATAGTATGGTTTTGGCTCATTGGGATTTCTCCAGACTTGAAAAGTTGAAACCATTATCTTATAAATGGAATACATTGTCAGCAATTAGGCCGTCTGAATGTTCGGAGGGCCGTATTAAAGAAACCTCATCATGAACGCTTTCAACCTCATCATCATCGGCGACGAAATCCTGCACGGCAGCCGCCAAGACAAGCATTTCGCCTTTTTCAAATCCCTGCTGGAATCGCGCGGACTGAAGCTCAGTCAGGTGCAATATCTGCCCGACGAACCCGATTTGTTGGTTAAACAACTGCGCCGCAGCTTTTCAGACGACCTGCCGACCTTCGTTACCGGCGGCATCGGTTCCACGCCCGACGACCATACCCGCCAAGCTGCCGCCGCCGCTTTGGATTTGCCCGTCGTCCGCCATCCCGAAGCCGCCAAGTTCATCGAGGGCGTTACCCTTAAACGCGGCGAACCGCTTGACGCCCCAGAACACGCCCAGCGCCTGAAAATGGCGGATTTTCCCGCAGGCGCGGAACTTGTGCCCAACCCGTTCAACAACATCGCCGGATTTTCCATCCGCGAACATTATTTCTTCCCCGGCTTCCCCGTGATGGCGCACCCGATGGCGGAATGGGTATTGGAAACTTATTACGCCGACCGCTTTAACCAAACCGAACGCGGCAGCCGCAGCGTGTATGTGTTCGACCAACCCGAATCGCGCATTACGCCGATTATGGAACATCTTGAGCGTACCTACGCCGGTGTCCGTTCGTACAGCCTGCCCACCGTGGGCCGTACCGATTCAGACGGCCGTTATACTCCGCCGCATATCGAGTTCGGCATTAAAGCGGAAGGTGAGGCCTGCCGCTTGCTGGATGCGGCGTGGGAAGATGCGTTGCAGGGTTTGCAGGCGATTGGCGCGACTTTGAAAGAAACGGTGGAATAATGCATTTATCCCCAGCCCAATCCAGACGCGCACTGACTTTTGCCTCTTTGCTGTTTTTACCGCCGACCCTCATCATCGGCATTTGGCTGGCGCAATATGGCGGCTTCGCTTTTGAACCGCCGCTGATGCACGCCGTCCATGCCCACGCGGGAACATGGTTTGATCCGATTGCCACCGTGTTGCACTATCTGGGCAAAACCGCGATTGCCGTGCCGCTGATCGGCGCGGTTGCCGCCGCCCTGTATTTTGCCGATAAGAAGCGCGAAGCGCTGTTTTGCGTGTTGGCGGCATTGGTGCCGACTTTGAACATGCTGATTGTGAAGGTATGGTTTGCCCGCGAACGCCCGTTGCTTTGGCCGCGCCTGATTGAGAAGAGCAATTTTTCCTTTCCCAGCGGCCACAGTACGTTTTCCGCTGCCATTGCCGTCATGTTGATATTGCTTTGCCGTCGCACGCGCTACCGCCGTGCTGCTTGGGTAGGCGGCATTTCCTTTGCCCTGCTGACCGGGTTTTCACGCATTTATTTGGGCGTGCATTATCCCACCGACGTTTGGGCAGGCTGGACAAACGGCACGCTGACTGCATTGCTGGTGTATATGATCATCTTCAGGCCGTCTGAAAAATAGAAAAAATAAATCATGAATACACGTTCACCCAACACGCCTTATTGGCTCAGAAACGGCCATGCCGATACTCTGTTTGCCAAGCTGCTGCAAGGCAAGGCGCCCGACTACCGCCGCGAGCTTCTGCCCGACAGTACCGGCAAAACCCAAGTTGCCTACGATTTTGTCGACAGCGCCAATCCTGATGCGCCGTTGGTGGTTTTGTTCCACGGACTGGAAGGCAGCAGCGAGAGTCATTACGCAGTCGAGCTGATGAAAGCCGTGCAGCAGCGCGGTTGGAACGGCGTGGTTGCCCATTTCCGCAGTTGCGGCGGTATAGAAAACACCGCGCCCGTGTTCTACCACCTCGGCGATACGCCCGAAATCGCCTTTATGCTCAACACACTGGCCCGACGCTATTCAACCATCTACGCTGTCGGCGTTTCTTTGGGGGGCAATGCCCTGGCCAAATATTTGGGTGAGCAGGGCAGCAATGCCGTTCCACGCGCATCTGCCGTCGTTTCCGCGCCGGTTGATGCCGTAGCGGCAGGTACGCGATTTGATCAGGGCATGACGCGACTGATTTACACGCGCTATTTTTTAAATTCGCTGTTGCCGAAAGCCCAGGCGATTCCTCAGTTTCAGACGGCCTTAAGCCAGCAAAACTGCAAAACGCTTGGCGATTTTGACGACCGCTTTACCGCGCCGCTACATGGTTTTGCCGACCGCCACGATTACTACCGCCGTAATTCCTGCAAACCGTTCCTGAAAGGCGTGGGTACGCCGTTACTGCTGCTCAATGCCGTCAATGACCCTTTCCTGCCGCCAGAAGCCCTGCCGACCGGGCGGGACGTGTCCTCGGCCGTTACGCTGCTGCAACCGGCATACGGCGGGCATGTCGGTTTTGTCAGCCGCGATCAAGGCCGTCTGAATCTGCAATGGCTGCCACAAATCGTGTTGGACTATTTCAAACAGTATCAGCCGTAAATGGAAAAGGGCATGTATGCAGACATGCCCTTAGGGCGTAGAAAGTAAAAAGGCCGTCTGAAAACGAGTTTCAGACGGCCTTTTGAATAGCTTGATTATTTACCTTTGTCGGCTTTGGCTTCTCTTTTCAGAGAAGCGTACAACTCAGGGTCGCGGTTTTTCAGCAGGGAAGCAACGGCCAAGTCGTCACGGTTAACTTTAGCCAAATCTACGCGCTCGATGTGTACCAAACGCAGCAATTCGCGTACAGGTTTAGGCATATTGCGGCCAGATTCGTAACGGGAACCGCCGGATTGAGTCACACCAATGCGACTCCAGAAGTCCATTTGGTTCAGGCCGAGTTTTTTACGGATATCGCGGATGTTTTCAATTTTTTCGAACGATTTCATGAATCTTCCTTATTGTGGTATTTGTTGCATGCCTCTAGGCATAAAAATGGGTCTGCAAGAATGCCGGCATCCCTTTCCTGTAGGCTTTTGGGGTGATATGTGGGCGTATTGCAAATGACTGATCTAGATAATTAGACAGTATATTCGAAAGAAGTTTTCCGCTGTCTGCCATAATTTATGTAAATATTTCTTAATTCATTATTTCAGTAAATTTTCATTATATAAATCATTAAATTATGCGCTTATCTTAAATATGGCGTAAGCAAATTTTTACATAATTAAACAATTCAATTTGGGTGAAAACTTAATTTCGAGTTTTTATTCGGTTTTCCAGATTGAGAATGCGAATAAACTTCAGGCCGTCTGAATCTATGTTTTCAGACGGCCTGAAGGTTTTTTCAAGGTTAAGGCTTACCGCTGGCAGGGCTGATGGTGAGGATTTCGTAGCCGGTTTCGGTAACCAAAACTTCGTGTTCCCATTGGGCGGAGAGGGAGCGGTCTTTGGTAACCACTGTCCAACCGTCGTTCAGGATGCGCAGATGGCGTTTGCCTTGGTTGATCATCGGCTCGATGGTAAAAATCATGCCCGGTTTGAGGACGAGGCCCTCACCTTTGCGGCCGTAGTGGACTACTTGAGGTGCTTCGTGGAAGCCGCGGCCGATGCCGTGTCCGCAGAATTCCTGCACGACGGAGTAGCCGGCATTTTCGGCAACCTGTTGGCAGGCATAGCCGACGTCGCCGAGGGTGGCGCCGGGTTTGACCGCTTCTATACCCGCCATCATGGAGGCGTGGGTCACGTCGATCAGGCGTTGGGCAATCGGGGAGACTTTGCCGACGGTAAACATACGGCTGGAGTCACCGTGGAAACCGTCTTTTTTAATGGTCAGGTCGATGTTGACGATGTCGCCTTCTTTCAGCGGCTTGTCGTCGGGAATGCCATGGCAGATGACGTGGTTGACGGAGGTGCAACAGGATTTCGGGTAGGGCGGGTTGCCGTAGTTGAGGGGAGCTGGATAACCGCCTTGAACGTTGACGTGGTAGTCGTAAACGAGTTTGTCGATTTCGTTGGTGGTGACGCCGGGTTTGACGAATTGGCCGATGTAATCGAGGGCTTCGGCGACCAAGCGGCCGAGTTCGCGCATTTTTTCGATTTCTTCGGGGGTTTTGATGATGACTTCGTTCATGAGGTTTCCTTCTTGTTTCAGACGGCATGGAGGCCGTCTGAACGGGACGGGTGTGCCGTCTGTTTAAAACAGGTTATCGAGATTGTCTTTATTGCGCGGTTTGGCTTGTGGTTTTGCCCTAGGCTCGGCTTTCGGAGTCGGTTTTGACTCGGGGGCTTTGGCTTTTTCCGGTTTGTTTTCTACCGCTTGTGCGGCAGGTTTGTTGCTTGCGACTTTGTTTTCTACCGGCTGGCTGTCTGCTTTAGGTTTGTTTTGAGCGGCAGGGCTGCTGTTGTCGGATGGTGTGTTTTCTGATTTGTCGGCTTCAGTGCGTTTGTTTTCTGTGCGTTTGCCGCGGTGTGCAGCGGCGCGGTCGTTTTTTACACCTTCTTCCGCTTTTTCACCTTTTTCATTTTGTGGGACGACAGGATTGCCGGAGGCAGTTTTTGCGTCGCCGTCCTTGGCAGGCTGAACGGTTTCAGGTTCGACTGTGCCGTTGGGGCGCCAAACTTCAATGCGTGTGTCGGTTTGTTCGGCAGGGCTTTTTTCGGGTACGTCGGTTTTACCGGAGTGTAGGGTGCTGAATACGCCGGCAACAAGGGCGGCGACGGCGATAAAGCTGACAAGGAATAAAGCGCGGATTAGGTGTTTGGGCTTAAGTTGGAAAGGGGTTTTATTATTCTTTGACATGATGGGTCGGGTAATCGTTGGAGGAATGGCCGTCTGAATATTCAGACGGCCCCGGGTTGGCTGTGAATCAGTTGGCAACGTAGTTTTGATAGAGGGTCACGACTTTTTGTACGCCGACGGTCGTGCTGACTTTTTGGGTCACGCGGGCTTGCTCATCAGGCGTGAGGATGCCCATCACATAGGTCACGTTGCCGTAAGTCACGATTTTGACGCGTGCTTGGGTGGCCGGGCTGAGGCCCAACAGGGAGGCGCGGACTTTGGATGTACCCCAGGTGTCGTTGGTCACGTCGCCGAGCGAACGCGCTTGTGAGGCAACGGTGATGTAGTTGTACACGCCTTCTGCGGCTTGTTCGGAACGGGCGATGCGTTCAACAAATTGTTTTTCGCCTTCGGTAGCCACTTGGCCGAGCAGGAGCAGGTGGCGGTTGTAGCCGACAACGTTCAGTTTGGGCGTGTAGCCTTGGACTTGGTTGTTTTGGCGCAGGTAGGAGCGTGCGGTGGTTTCGACGCGCAGTGCCATAACGTTGTCGTCTGTTTGCGCGCCGGTGGTGCGGCGGTCGACGGCGGATTTGGTGCCGACGGCTGCACCGCCGATCAGTGCGCCGACGCAGCCGCTCAGACTCAGGCTTAAGAGGGTCGCAGTCAGAACGGGGAGGGCGTAGCGTTTGATATTCTTCATATCCTTTTCCTTGGGTATGGACGGTTGGGTGTTCAGACGGCCTTTAAGGGATGGGCCGTCTGAAAAGAAAGGGTTACATGCCTTCAAGCAGGACGGAGTCGATGCAGTCGCACATGGCGTGAATCAGCAAAATATGGTTTTCCTGAATGCGGGCAGTGCGTGGATAAGGGACGTTGAGCAAAACATCGGTATCTTTGAGCATGGCAGCGATTTTTCCGCCGTCGCGGCCGGTCATGGCGATGACGTGCATGTCGCGCTCGTGTGCCGCTTTGATGGCTTCGATGACGTTGGCTGAATTGCCGGAAGTGGAGATGCCGACCAATACGTCGCCGGCACGTCCGAGCGCGCGCACTTGTTTGCTGAACACATGGTCGAAACCGTAGTCGTTGCCGATGGCGGTCAGGGCGGAAGTGTCCGTCGTCAGCGCGACAGCGGCCAATTCCATGCGTTCTTTTTCAAAACGGCCGGTCATTTCTGCGGCGAAGTGTTGCGCGTCGGCAGCCGAACCGCCGTTGCCGCAGGCCAGGATTTTGCCGTCGTTCATCAGGCATTGCAGCATCAGCTCGGCAGCCTGTACGGTCGGCTCGACCAGTACTTTTTCGGCTTCCTGCTTGGCGCGGATGCTCTCGGCAAAATGCGCGGAAACGCGTTCTTGTAATGTTGTCATGAGGTTAACCTGTAATATTTTGAATCCATTCGGGTTGTCCGTCGCCCTCAATCAGTACCGCATCCAGGCGGCAGGGCGCATGGTTTAACCCGTGCTTTTGCAGATAATACTCTACACTTCGTTGCAATTTCAATAATTTGGACGGCGGGATGCTGTATGCGGCACCACCGAAACCTCGGTTTTTGCGGTATTTTACTTCAACAAACACAATCGTACCGCCGTTTTTGACGATTAAATCGATTTCGCCGTAGGCGCAATGCCAGTTTCGCGCCAGCAGCGAGCAGCCTTTGCCCAGCAGGAATGCCAGTGCCGCATCTTCGGCCGCCGCCCCCTGTTTGTGGTTTAAGCGCATGAAAAGTTTACCCGTTATATAATCATTGTTTTTAAAGAGACGCCGTTTCAGACGGCCTTGAATCTATGTACACAAAACACCTGCAAAAAGCCGTCGACAGCATCGAAAAACAGACATTATACGTTGTCGCCACACCCATCGGCAATTTAGCCGACATAACGCTGCGCGCGCTGGCCGTTCTGCAAAAGGCCGACATTATCTGCGCCGAGGACACCCGTGTTACCGCCCAGCTTTTGAGTGCGTACGGCATTCAGGGCAAACTCGTGAGCGTGCGCGAACACAACGAGCAGCAAATGGCCGATAAAATCATCGCCCATCTTTCAGACGGCCTGAGCGTCGCCCAAGTTTCGGATGCGGGTACGCCTGCGGTTTGCGATCCCGGTGCAAAACTTGCCGCCCGCGTGCGCGAAGCCGGATTTAAAGTGGTGCCTGTGGTCGGCGCAAGCGCGGTCATGGGGGCATTGAGCGTGGCCGGGGTGACGGAATCCGATTTTTACTTCAACGGTTTCCTGCCGCCTAAGGCCGGCGAACGCCAAAAGCTGTTGGCCAAATGGGCGGAAGCCGATTTTCCGATTGTGATGTTTGAAACGCCGCACCGCATCGAAGCAAGCCTTGCGGATATGGCCGCGCAGTTCCCCGAACGCCGGTTGACTCTGGCGCGCGAAATCACCAAAACGTTTGAAACCTTCCTCAGCGGCACGGTTGCCGAAATCCAAGCCGCCCTCAAAAACGACAGCAACCAAACGCGCGGCGAGATGGTGCTGGTGTTGCACCCTTCGGTGAAAGAGAAACACAGCGATTTGCCCGAGGCGGCGCAAAATACCATGAAAATCCTTGCGGCCGAGTTGCCGACCAAACAAGCTGCCGAGCTTGCCGCCAAGATTACCGGCGAGAATAAAAAGGCGCTGTATGATTTAGCGTTGGAGTGGAAACGGATTTCAGACGACGCTTGAGGTCTTGCAGGCTTATTTTTCTCAACCTGTGGTGTGAACGATGCGACGATTTCCTACAGGCAAAACTGGGTATTGTTCGTTATCCGTTTGCCGGTTCTACAGGCTTTATATAGGTAAAGTTCTGTTTGCCGCATTGCTCCCCCCCCCCCCTTGTAATTTACAATGACACTGCATACAACTAGTATGTTCTTAAATCTTTCAATCTACGGGAGTGGACTTATGAAACAAAATATCATCGTTGCCTTATTCGACATCTCCAGCGAAGCTTATCAAGCCTTTTCTGAATTGAAAGCTTACTCGCAGACAACAGATGCTTTGGTGGCACAAGCCGTTTTGATTAAAAAGGAAAATGGTCTGATTATCCCAGCAGAAAGCACCGACTTTACCGCCAATACGGCCGAAAGCGCATGGACGGGCGGCCTCATTGGTTCACTGGTCGGCATCCTCGGCGGTCCTATCGGTGTTCTGTTGGGTGGAGCTACTGGCGCACTCATCGGCAGTGATGTAGGCACTGCCCAAACATTGGGAGAGGGGGCGTTGCTGGAAAATGCAGCCAAAAAACTGGATAACGGCAGTACTGCAATCATTATTTTGGCGCAAGAACTCAACGAAGCTATATTGGATGCTTTCTTCCACCGTTTCAAAACCGTTATTCTCCGGCAAGATGCAGCCGTTGCCCAAGAGGAGGTATTGGCAGCAATAGAAGCGGAGAAAGAAGTGGCACGTCAGGCACACGAAGCGTGGAAAAAACAGCGCAAAGCCGAACGCAAAGCCGAACGCCAAGGGAAAGTGGAAGCCTTCAAGGCCGACATCAAACAAAAATTCGACAAATTGGCAGCCAAGTTGAAATAACACTGCCACCAACCCAAGGTATGTAACCGCTCAAATTTTCCGTTTCGGATGCATGCCAAACCAGTTTGAGGCTACCTGAAAATCTATTTTTCAGGTAGCCTCTCCCTTTTTCATGCCCCGAGGCCTTTGCAAAGGTCTCAACCTATGTTATTGCAAAGGTCTATGTTATTGCAAAGGTCTCGGCCTTTTTATAATTGGATTTTAGATCGATCCAATAGGTTCAATACGCTTCTAAGTTTGCGTTTCAGACGGCCTCAATGTTTGGCAAACCTGCTTTAACGCTGCCATACGTTGCGCAAATATTCGATGCAGTCGGTCAGGGCGTAAAACGGGGCGTTGCCGTGATTGGCGTTGGGGTAGAGGGTAAAGCGGACATCCGCGCCGAGGTGGTGCAAAGTGCCGGCAAGAATTTTGGCTTGTGCAACCATGCCGCTGCTGGTTTGGTCGGGGCGGTTGTTTCTGCCTTCATGTTCGCCTGCGCCAAGGCGGATGCCGATTCCTTGAGGCAAAGTGTCGGGCAGCCAATCGAGTACGCGGCGGTCTTGCCACCAGATAGACGGCGAAACCAGCAAATAATGGCGGAATCGTTCGGGACGGGTGAACAGGGAATAGAGGCCGTACAGTGCGCCGAACGAATGGCCGAAGACGGCTTGGTTTTGGGTATCGATGCGGTATTTGCTGTTGAGCAGGGCGGAGAGTTCGTCATCGATAAAGCGGCTGAAGCGGTCGGCTTGGCCGTATTGTTTGCGTTCGGATTCGGGCGCATTGTCGGGCAGCGGCGGCGTGTAGTCGAGGGCGCGTTGGCTTAAGTCGCGGATGGTGCCGCCGGTGTAGCCGATGCCGACAATCAGACAGGCGGCATGGCTTTTGGTGATGGGGTTGATGAGCAGGGATTGCGCCATATTGAGGATGGCAGGGAAAAAGGCATCCCCGTCAAGAATATACAGCACGGGATAGCCACTTGCCGGACGCTCGCCGAGAGCCGCGGCTTGAATGCGGTAGGTGCGGCCGGTGTGGGCGGAAGTAAGGGCGGTTTCTTCGGCTTGCAGCAGGGTGGCGGCTTGCCAGTTGGGGCGGATGGGCATGATGGGGTGCTTTAATCAATAGGTTGTTTAAGTAAAAGGGAATAAGGCCGTCTGAAAATAGGTTTCAGACGACCTTATTGTACCGATTCTTGTCTTTTTAACAATACGCGCGATTAGCGTACGTCAACGTAGGAGCTGCTGTGCAGTTCGCGCAGGAGGTTGGTGGTCGCCTGTTGCGCTTTTTGTTGAGACAGGTATTGGCGGACAGCGTTTTGTTGACGCTCTTCAGGCGTACCTGCTTCGCGGACGTCGTTCAGCTTGATGATGTGCCAGCCGAATTGGGTGCGGACAGGGGCGCTGATTTGGCCGGGTTTGAGTTTGTGGACGGCTTCTTCAAACGGGGCAACCATCATGCCGTCGGCAAACCAGCCCAAATCGCCGCCATTGCCGGCGCTGCTGTCTTGCGAGTATTGGCGTGCCAAACCGCCGAAATCTGCGCCGCTGCGGGCTTGTGAGTAGATTTTGCGGATGGTGCTTTCTGCGCCGACGGCGGCATTGTCGTTGTCGGCTTTAATGAGGATGTGTTGGGCATGGTATTGGCGCACAGGGTCTGCTTCAGGCAGGGTTACGCCTTGTTGTTTGGCCTGCTCGATGTAACGTGCCACTTCGGAGTCGCTCACGCGGCTGTTTTGCATGATGGCCTGTTGGCGCACTTTTTCAACAATAATGCTGTCGGCGATGTCTTGACGGACGGCGGCAGACGGGTTTTTGATGTTGGGGTTGTGCGCGATAACGGCTTCGATTTCGCTATCGGTCGCTTGGATGTTGCGGCGTTTGCCTGCTTGGAGGATCAGGGATTGGTTGATCATTTGTGCCAAAACTTGTTGGCGCAGCTCGTTGGCGTCCATTTGTGTGCCTTTAGGCATGGTTTGACGCGCTTGCGCCACGGCTTGTGCTACTTGGCGGTGGGTAATGACTTCGTTGTCGACAACCGCGGCAATGCCGTCTGAAAGATGTACGCCGCTTTGTACGGCAGGCATGGTAGTGGCGCTGACGACTGGAGTTTTGCTGGTACGCGCTTTGGTCGCTTTGGCTTTAGGAGCGGCGTGTGCGCCTACTGCGAGAGTGAGTGCGGCGACGAGAATCAGGGGTTTGAAGTTCATTGTTTGACTACCTCGTTGGTTTTGCTGTAACCGGGGATGGCTAAGCGGAGTTTTTCGAATGGGTTGTTGCTGATATTGCTCAAGTCTTTGAGTTGGAGGTTGAAGAATACGGCGTTTTTGTGGCTGTTTTCGCCGGTAACATAGCGTTGGCCGACCAAGCTTGCGCTCCAGCAGCCGCAGTTGCTTTTGTATTCTGCACCGATGAGCATTTCCAGCGGTTTTTTGGCTTCGATTTCGTAGTTGTAACGGGCGACGGCGTACAGGTTTTTACTCAACGGCCATTGGGCGGCAAGATCGACTTGGCTGAGCCTATCGTAGAAATAGTCGCCGTTGGCTTGCAGATAAATGCGTTCGTTGCGTCCGTATTTGTAGCGCGCGCTTAAGACTTTGCCGGGTTCGGGGTTGTAGGTAATTCCTGCGGCGTAGCTCTCGGCACGGCTTAGGTTTTGGTTGTAGTGGATGTCCAAATCAATGCGTGTGCTCGGAGTAAGGTTGCCGTGTGCAAAGGCTACCCAGTCGGATTGGCTGCGCGGATAATTACTGACGTTGCCGTCAGGCAGGACGTTGTCTTTTTTGAAATAAAACTTCTGGCCGATGCCTGCACGGAAGAGTTCCGCACCGGTGTTGGGGTTGAGGATGCGGCTTTGTGTGGCCAGCGTCAGGCTGTTGGCCGAATTGATGCGGTCGTTGCCCGAATACAGGTTTTCGCGGAACAGCTGCGAGTAGGTAAAGCTGTTTTCGGAGCTGTCGAAATTGGGCAGGTCGTTTTGGGACTTGGTCGGAATGTAGTTGTAAAACAGGCGCGGTTCGAGCGTTTGGAGGTATTCTCCGCCGAAGAGACGGGCCCTGCGCTCGAAAGTCAGGCCGCTGTCGACGTTGATGATCGGCAGGACGCGGCTGACATTGCGGCCGCTTTGGCCATTGAAGCTGTTGAGGCTGTAATAAGTGGCGTGTACGCCGACTTTAGGTCGGATGTAGCCCCATTGGTTGTGGAAGTCCCATTTGACGCTCGGGTAGAGCACCACGCGGCTGCCGTCTTGCTTGGTATCGTGGTCAAAACGGGTAAATTGGCCGAACACGTTGAGTTGCGCTTTGCCGAGATGGTTTTGCCAACGGCCGGTCAGACGGGGCATGATGGCATAAGGCTCGTCTTTATAACCGTCTTGGTTGGCAAGCGTTTGATATTTTTGTACGCGCAACGAGCCGTCGAAGCTGCCGCCTAGCAGTTTGTCGCTGTAATTGAGCCATGCTTGACGGTCGAGGTTGACGTTGCGCGCGATGTCTTCGCGGCCGTAGAAGTCGCGGTAGTAATCGTCATCGGAAACTTGGTTGTAGTTGATGCCGCCGCTGATTTTGCTGTTCAGCTGCTGCTGGTGTTTCCATTTGAACTGGTAGCGGTTGTTGTGGACGCTTTTTTGGTCGTTGGGCATCCAGTCGCCATCGACTTCGCCGCTGTAATTCGGTTGCAGATAACGCACTTGGCCGCCCAGTTGCACGCCGCGTTTGCTGATAATGCCCGGACGGATGGTGGCATCCAAATTCGGTGCAAGGTTGAAGTAGTAGGGCAGGCTCAGCTCCAGGCCGTCTGAACCTGTGGCAATAGTCGGAACGAGCAGGCCGCTTTTGCGGTTGCCGTTGATGGGGAAGTCCGCCCAAGGCGTGTAGAGGACGGGGACGCCGCCGAATACGAGCGAAGCGTGTTTGGCTACGCCGATACCTGTCGATTCATCGGCTTCAATGCTTTGTGCTTGGATATACCAGCTGGCGTCGCCGGGCGAACAGGTGTTGAATTTGGTATTGATGAGCTTGTAGAGGCCTTTGCCTTTGAGTTCGGCTTTTTCGCTGACACTTTGAAGCCGGCGGCCGCCTTGTTCGGTATTGAGGCGCACGGCGGTGCCGGAACCGGTTTGGTCTTTGAGGTTGTAAACCAATTGGTCGCCGGATACGGTCGAACCGTTTTGATACAGGGTAAAGCGGTCGCCGGCGGTAACGGTATCGGCGGCTTGATCGTATTGCGCCCAATCGGCGTTGAGAACATCGGCATTGCGCTCGACAATGACGTCGCCTTCGGCACGGACGCCGACTTGGGTCTGGCCTTCTATTTTATCGGCGTTGACGCGGGTGTAATCGGCAGGCAGGGCAGGCTCGCCGCTGCGTTTGATTTCGGCGGTTTCGGCCGGCTTGGCATCTTCATGGTCGCAAAACAGGCAAGTGCTGCCCAAAGAAAGCGGATCGGCTTCGCTTTGGCCGGTTTTTGCCGGTTTGGATTCGGCGGCGTGGGCAGGGGTATAGTCTTCCGCCTGCGGAACAGAAGCATCTTCCGCGCGCACGGCTGTTGCGCCAAAGCCCATAATTAAGGCGAGTACCAAGGGTTTGAGTGAAAATAAACGAGCCAAAATCGCCCCTTAAATCGGTTTGCCAGTTAGAATAGCGGTTATTGTAACCTGAAATTCTGCGATACCGCTATGCAACGACAAACCGAATTACAAAACTGGCTGGAGTCTGTTTATCCGAACCAGCCGTTTGAATTGAGCTTTGCGGCAGCCGATGCCGACTTCCGCCGTTATTTCCGCGCGACGTTTTCAGACGGCCAGACCGTCATCTGTATGGACGCGCCTCCTGAGAAGATGAGTGTTGCGCCTTATTTGAAAGTGCAAAAACTGTTTAATATGGTTAATGTGCCGCAAGTGCTTCATGTGGATGAAGCGTTGGGCTTTATGGTGTTGAACGATTTGGGCAACACCACATTCCTGACTGCCATGAATCAGGAAAACAGCGAAACCGCCCACAAAGCCCTGCTGCTCGAAGCCATCGACGAATTGATCGAGCTGCAAAAAGCCAGCCAACCCGGCAAACTGCCGGAATACGACCGCGAAGTCATGCTGCGCGAGATTAACTTGTTCCCCGAATGGTTTGTGGCCAAAGAATTGGGCCGCGAGCTGACCTTCAAGCAACGCCAGTTGTGGCAGCAAACCGTCGATACGCTGTTGCCGCCCCTGTTGGCGCAACCCAAAGTGTATGTCCACCGCGACTTTATCGTCCGCAACCTGATGCTGGCGAAAGGCCGCCCGGGCGTATTGGACTTCCAAGATGCGCTTTACGGTCCGATTTCCTATGATTTGGTGTCGCTGCTGCGCGATGCGTTTATCGAATGGGAAGAAGAATTTGTATTGGACTTGGTCATCCGTTACTGGGAAAAAGCACGCGCTGCCCAGCTGCCCGTGCCTGCCGAGTTTGACGAGTTCTACCGCTGGTTTGAATGGATGGGTGTACAACGCCATTTGAAAGTGGCCGGTATTTTTGCCCGCCTGTACTACCGCGACGGCAAAGACAAATACCGCCCGGAAATCCCGCGCTTCTTGAACTATTTGCGCCGCGTATCGCGCCGTTACAACGATTTGGCGCCGCTTTATGCGTTGCTGGTCGAATTGGTCGGCGATGATGAATTGGAAACAGGCTATACCTTCTAAGCTTGGTTTTTTAAGATTTGATTCCACTTTTCAGACGGCCTGATCAACAAAAGGCCGTCTGAAACCTTTACAGAACACATAAACATGACTTACATGATTTACCCCAAAACCTACGACGTGATTGTCGTCGGCGGCGGCCATGCCGGTACCGAAGCCGCACTTGCCGCCGCACGCATGGGTGCGCAAACCCTGCTGCTCTCGCACAACATCGAAACCCTCGGACAAATGTCGTGCAATCCCTCCATCGGCGGCATCGGCAAAGGACATTTAGTACGCGAACTCGACGCATTGGGCGGCGCGATGGCGCTGGCAACCGACAAATCCGGCATCCAGTTCCGCCGCCTGAACGCCAGCAAAGGAGCGGCAGTGCGTGCCACGCGCGCGCAGGCGGACCGCATTTTGTACAAAGCCGCCATCCGCGAAATGCTGGAAAACCAAGAAAACCTCGACCTGTTCCAGCAGTCGGTTGACGACGTAACGCTCGACGGCGACCGCATCAGCGGCGTAATCACCGCGATGGGCGTGGAATTCAAAGCCCGCGCCGTCGTGTTGACCGCCGGCACGTTTTTGTCCGGCAAAATCCATATCGGTTTGGAAAATTACGAAGGCGGCCGCGCCGGCGACCCCGCCGCCAAATCCTTGGGCGGCCGTTTACGCGAATTGAACCTGCCACAAGGCCGTCTGAAAACCGGCACGCCGCCGCGTATCGACGGACGCACGATTGACTTCTCCCAATTGACCGAACAGCCCGGCGACACACCCGTTCCCGTAATGTCCGTACGCGGCAACGCCGATATGCACCCGCGCCAAGTGTCCTGCTGGATTACGCATACCAACACGCAAACCCACGACATCATCCGCTCAGGCTTCGACCGCAGCCCGATGTTTACCGGCAAAATCGAAGGCGTCGGCCCGCGTTATTGTCCGTCTATCGAAGACAAAATCAACCGCTTCGCCGACAAAGACAGCCACCAGATTTTCCTCGAACCCGAAGGCCTGACCACGCACGAATACTACCCCAACGGCATCTCCACCAGCCTGCCGTTCGATATTCAAATCGCCCTCGTGCGCAGCATGAAAGGCCTTGAAAACGCCCATATCCTGCGCCCCGGCTACGCCATCGAATACGACTACTTCGACCCGCGCAACCTCAAAGCCAGCCTCGAAACCAAAACCATCCAAGGCCTCTTCTTCGCCGGACAAATCAACGGCACGACCGGCTACGAAGAAGCCGCCGCACAAGGCCTGCTCGCAGGCGCGAACGCCGTGCAATACATCCGCGAACAAGACCCGCTCCTACTGCGCCGCGAACAAGCCTACCTCGGCGTATTGGTGGACGACCTCATCACCAAAGGCGTGAACGAACCCTACCGCATGTTCACCAGCCGCGCCGAATACCGCCTGCAACTCAGAGAAGACAACGCCGACATGCGTCTGACCGAAGACGGCCACAAAATCGGCTTGGTGAGTGAAGAACAATGGCGCATGTTCAACGAAAAACGCGAAGCCATCGAACGCGAAATCCAACGTTTGAAAACAACGTGGTACACGCCGCAAAAACTCGCCGAAGACGAACAAATCCGCGTGTTCGGACAAAAACTCAGCCGCGAAGCCAACCTGCACGACCTCCTGCGCCGTCCGAACCTCGACTACGCCGCACTGATGACGCTCGAAGGCGCAAGGTCGTCTGAAAACCTTTCCGCCGAAGTCATCGAACAAGTCGAAATCCAAGTCAAATACCAAGGCTATATCGACCGCCAAAACGAAGAAATCGACAACCGCCGCGACATCGAAACCCTAAAGCTGCCCGACGACATCGATTACGGCAAAGTCAAAGGTTTATCCGCCGAAGTGCAGCAAAAGCTCAACCAGCACAAACCCGAAACCGTCGGGCAAGCCAGCCGCATTTCCGGCGTAACCCCTGCCGCCGTTGCATTGCTGATGGTGCATTTAAAACGCGGGTTTAAAGATGCCAAGTAAGGTTTAATCCGAATAAAGGCCGTCTGAAACTTTCAGACGGCCTTTTTAAAACTGACACATATTTATGTAGATTAAAATAGAACGCATCCCTGCTGTCATTCTCGTGCAGGCGTGAATCTAGAATCTGATCTACTGTATACCCAAAACCTGTCGAATAATAAGGCTTATTCTGGCAGGCAATTTATTGTCAGAGCAGAATATGTTTGTAATTTATGTGAGCAATACCCACACTTGTGTCTATATTTGTTATTTCATCTCCATACTGACTTCGACGTCTGTATCAGTAATAATGCAACGAGCACGGTACTCTATTTCCATGCCAGCGTTATTTTTTGCGGTAAAGCCACGAGTAACTACAATATTCTCTGTTATTCCGAGGAATGTCCCTGTATCGAGAACATGCCCTCTAAACGTGGACGGATTTACTAATTGCTGTTTAATGGCGACATCGCATAGGTTAATAGCAGCAGCTTCATCAATCTGCTTATCTTGCACAGCTGTAACATGGGCTTGGTTTTTAATATCATCCTCGGAAACATAGAAACGTTTACCGTTGGTGCAATCGGCAAAGAATACAATTTTGCTGCGAGGTTTGCTTTTACTGTCAGAAACTTCTACAAGCTCTACTCTGTCGCAACTGGATTCTTTGGCTACGAGTCGTGCTGCTTGGGGAATGAGTTCGTTAATTTTTGCAACACCTGACTTGCCCCAACGCTGATAAAGTTTCGGATTGTCTTTTTTCGTATACTTGAAATTTAAAATATCTGGATAGATTTTGGATTCTGGTGAGATAGTGGAAGGTTGGCTGCTGTCACTAGAAGAGTCTCTACCATCGCAACCTCTAACAAGTGAAAAAATTACAAAGCTTGCAAAAAGTATCCAAAGCACCTTTTTCATAGGATTTTTTTGTTTAGTCTCTGCAGAATCTGATCTTTGCCGCTGTAGCCAGTTTTGCCTACGTACCTCCAAATCTTGCGGTTCATTAAATAAAGCGGTACGCAATGTTTTGATAAACCGATCATTTTGTTCTATAAGAAGTCGTCTACCATCAAAAAGGTAGACTTCAATTACTTCGCCACTTTTTTCATTATATGATTCGATATCAATTAGATAAATCTTTGTTTTACGGTTGAAAACAATAAATGAATCATTGTAAGCAACAGTAGCTTTTGGGAAGTCTCCTGCCAGCACTCGGATTAAACGCATTATCTTCTCGTTCTCTCGTGTAGTTGAAAATATTACTATATCTTAACAAAAATTTTACAATTATTCAAACAGCAAGTAACAACTATCAGATTGATAATCCAACCTTTTTTCAGGTGGCCTTTCTCTCGTTCAGGCTTCCTAAACCTACACATTAAGCAACAACTTCAAACATATCTTCATTTCCCCAAAGTCTTAACTAACAAAAAAAGGCAGTCTGAAACCTAAAAAATCAGGTTTTCAGACGGCCTTTTATCATTTTAATAAACCGATAATTGTCCTATCGAGGCCGTCTGAATTTCAATACGCCAAGCTCGGAGGCAAAGCCGTTTAGGGGGATGTCGTGGGGTTCGGTCGGTAGGGTGTCGGTCAGTTGGCAGCCGAAGCCTACGCCTAGGGTTTGGGTTTGCAGGCGGTATTTCGTGGCGGAGAGGGTGGCATCGTAATAGCCGCCGGCTTGTCCGAGGCGGTAGCCGCGTTTGTCGATGCCAACGATGGGGACAATCAGTAGGCTGAGTTGGTGGACGCGGATTTTTTTGCCGGTGAATTGGGGGACATGCAATTTAGCGCGGCCGCGTTTGCGTTCTTGTTTGGCGCCGTCGGCAGGGTAGGGGGTGAACCACATCCGCCGCGTGTTCGGTTCGATATAGGGCAGGTAGAGTTTTGCGCCGCGTTTTTGTGCGGCACGGACAAAGCCGTCCAGTCGCAATTCCTTGCCTATCGGCCAATACACGCCAATTTTCCGTCCTTTTTTGATGTAGGGTTTGAGCAGGCGGCTGATGGTTTCGGTGGCGGCGTTTCGCTCGTCTGCGCTCATTTGGGCGCGTGCGCGGCGGAACTGTTTGCGTAGTGCCGATTTTTCGGGATTCCTCATTTTCAGACGGCCTTTCGGGATTGCGGTAGAATGTTGCGATTATAACGATTTTATTAACATTCAAACAGGACGCACACAATGTGGCACATTGTCGCCATCGGCTATCTTTTTGTTGCCGTGATGTTTTCCGCCGCGCAGCCGAGTATTGCGCGCGCGTTGATTTATTTGGTTTTTTGGGCGGTGTTGCCCACTGTGTTCACGGTCTTCGTCGTGACCATCCGCCGCCGCAACCGCTTGATGAAACGGCAGGAACAGGCGGAGTTTGAAGCGGCCCGCCAAAAGGCGGTACAGACGGATGAAAAACAGGACGGAAAGGTATAAAATCCCTTTTCAGACGGCCTCTTATCCGCTATAATCCGTCAGTTTTCCATTTCGGAAACACTCTTTTATTTTTAAAACTTATGCCCACTTTCGCCGAAGGGTGCTTGACAATAGGCCTGGCCTATCAAGTTCTATGCGATTGAATGTGTGCTCTTTAACCCTTTCAAGGAAATAACATGTCTCAAATTACTATGCGTCAGATGATTGAAGCCGGCGTTCACTTCGGTCACCAAACCCGTTTCTGGAACCCGAAAATGGCACAATACATTTTCGGTGCGCGCAATAAAATCCATATCGTAAACTTGGAAAAAACCCTGCCGATGTTCCAAGAGGCGCAAGAAGCCGTACGTCGTCTGGTTGCCAACAAAGGTACAGTATTGTTCGTAGGTACCAAACGCCAAGCCCGCGACATCATCCGCGAAGAAGCTACCCGTGCCGGTATGCCTTTCGTTGATTACCGCTGGTTGGGTGGTATGCTGACTAACTACAAAACCGTTAAGCAATCCATCAAACGCCTGGAAGAAAAAACTGCTGCCCTGGAAAACGCTGCTGAAGGCGGTTTCAACAAAAAAGAAATTCTGGAAATGCAACGCGACGTTGAAAAACTGGAACGTTCTTTGGGCGGTATCAAAAACATGAAAGGCCTGCCTGACGCGATTTTCGTTATCGATACCGGCTACCAAAAAGGTACTCTGGTTGAAGCTGAAAAACTGGGCATCCCTGTTATCGCCGTAGTCGATACCAACAACAGCCCTGACGGCGTGAAATACGTTATCCCTGGTAACGATGACTCCGCTAAAGCTATCCGCCTGTACTGCCGCGGCATCGCTGACGCAGTTTTGGAAGGCAAAAACCAAGCGCTGCAAGAAACTGTAGCCGCTGCCCAAGAAGCTGCTGCCGAGTAATCCGGTACACAGAAGAGGGGCGTTATGCCCCTTTTCTCAAATCCCGTTCTGAAATTCGTTTCAGACGGCCACTATTTCCAAACACGGCAATCGCCGTGTTCCCAAAAATCTAGGAGATTCAAAATGGCAGAAATTACTGCAAAAATGGTTGCCGACCTGCGCGCCGCTACCGGCCTGGGCATGATGGAATGCAAAAAAGCCTTGGTTGAAGCTGAAGGCAACTTCGATAAAGCCGAAGAAATCCTGCGTATTAAATCTGGTGCGAAAGCCGGTAAACTGGCTGGCCGTACTGCTGCCGAAGGCGTATTGGCTTACGCGATCAACGGCAATGTCGGCGCATTGGTTGAAGTAAACTGCGAAACCGACTTCGTTGCTAAAGACGCCGGCTTCGTGGAATTTGCCAACTTCGTTGCTAAAACTGCTGCCGAGAAAAAACCGGCTTCTGTTGAAGAACTGAGCGAACTGGTTGAAGCAGAACGCAAAGCCATCATCGCTAAATTGGGCGAAAACATGTCTGTTCGCCGCTTCCAAGTGATCGACACTGCCAACCAACTGGTTGCCTACATCCACGGTGCTTTGGCTACCGAAGGCGTATTGGTTGAGTTCAAAGGCTCTGAAGACGTAGCACGCAAAATCGGTATGCACATCGTTGCCGCTAAACCACAATGCGTAAGCGAAGCCGAAGTAGATGCTGAAACCGTTGAAAAAGAACGCCACATCTACACCGAACAAGCTATCGCTTCCGGCAAACCTGCCGACATCGCCGCTAAAATGGTTGAAGGCCGTATCCGCAAATTCTTGGCTGAAATCACTCTGAACGGCCAAGCGTTCGTGATGAACCCTGATCAAACTGTTGCCCAATTCGCTAAAGAAAACGGCACTGAAGTGGTTAGCTTCGTACGCTACAAAGTAGGCGACGGTATCGAGAAAGCCGTTGTTGACTACGCAGCCGAAGTTGCTGCCGCAGCTAAAGTGTAAGGCACTTATGAAAAAGAAAGCACCTAGATTCCAAACGAATCAGGGTGCTTTTTTTTGAGAAAACCGTTTACGGTACCTATTTTAAGACGGTCGAATATAAAGGCTGTCTGAAAACAAAACAATAATAGAACGACACACCATATCATTGTAATCCGACCGTTTGAAAATTCAGACGGCCCAAACTCCGACCGACGACATTCAAGAAAGCAAGGTATCCCATGACACAGCAAATCAAATACAAACGCGTATTACTGAAACTCTCCGGCGAATCCCTGATGGGTTCTGATCCGTTCGGCATCAATCACGATACCATCGTTCAAACTGTCGGCGAAATTGCCGAAGTCGTTAAAATGGGCGTGCAAGTCGGTATCGTTGTCGGCGGCGGTAACATTTTCCGCGGCGTATCCGCCCAAGCAGGCAGCATGGACCGCGCCACTGCCGACTACATGGGCATGATGGCAACCGTGATGAACGCGTTAGCACTCAAAGACGCGTTCGAAACCTTGGGCATCAAAGCGCGCGTACAATCCGCACTGTCTATGCAGCAAATCGCTGAAACTTACGCCCGTCCTAAAGCCATTCAATATTTGGAAGAAGGCAAAGTCGTGATTTTCGCCGCCGGTACCGGTAACCCGTTCTTCACGACCGACACTGCCGCCGCATTGCGCGGTGCGGAAATGAACTGCGACGTGATGCTCAAAGCCACCAATGTCGACGGCGTGTACACCGCAGACCCGAAAAAAGACCCATCTGCAACACGCTACGAAACCATTACTTTTGACGAAGCCTTGTTGAAAAACCTCAAAGTAATGGATGCCACCGCTTTCGCCCTCTGCCGAGAACGCAAGCTCAATATCGTGGTATTCGGCATTGCTAAAGAAGGCTCGCTCAAACGCGTGGTAACCGGCGAAAACGAAGGTACACTGGTTCACTGCTAATCATTGAAAGGCCGTCTGAAACAGCCGAACGGGATACATTCGGCTTTCAGACGGCCTTTTATTTTCAGTCGGTTGCGTGGGCAGTTTCCCATAGTTGGAACAGGTTAAAGGCTTGCTTGACCATAATTTACAACCGACAATTCGAGAACAAAAGGATACTCCATGAATATCACCGTCTTGGCTGTCGGCACGAAAATGCCGCGTTGGGTGGATGAAGCTGTCGGCGAGTACGCCAAGCGCTTCGGGCGCGATGTCAATTATGCGCTGAAAGAAATCAAGCCAGAGAAACGCGGCGCGGGTGTGAATGCGGCTCAGGGCATGGCGGCTGAAGAAAAACGCCTGTTGGAAGCCATACCGCAGGGCGCGTTTTTGGTGGTATTGGACGAGCGCGGCAAAGCGCCGACTTCGGTCGAATTGGCACAACATTTGAAAGGCTGGCAGCAAAACGGTGAACACGTCTGCTTTATTATCGGCGGCGCAGACGGCATGACCGACCGTTTGAAACAGCAGGCAAACATGATGATGCGCCTTTCCAGCCTGACTTTGCCGCACGGCATGGTGCGCGTTTTATTGACCGAGCAGCTTTATCGCGCCGTTTCGATTTTGCACAACCATCCGTATCATCGGGAATAATCCGTTTTGATTGTAGGGATAAGACGGCAATGCCGCCTTGTCGGTTAAAAGCAGGGTTGAACCTGTTTTCAGACGGCCTGATTTTTCCGCATGAATCCTTTATAATCGTTTCTTTGATAAATCAACATCTTTCGGGAGAACCCAAATGTCCGATTTCCGTCAAGACTTCCTCAAATTCGCTTTGGCACAAAATGTGTTGAAATTTGGCGAATTTACGACTAAGGCCGGCCGTCAGTCGCCTTATTTTTTCAATGCTGGTTTGTTCAATGACGGCGCATCGACTTTGCAACTGGCAAAGTTTTACGCTGAGGCCATTATTGCCAGCGGCGTGAAGTTCGATATGTTGTTCGGCCCAGCCTATAAAGGCATTATTTTGGCGGCGGCAACAGCGATGATGTTGGCGGAAAAAGGCGTGAACGTGCCTTTTGCCTACAACCGCAAAGAAGCCAAAGACCACGGGGAGGGCGGCGTGTTGGTGGGTGCGCCTTTGAAAGGCCGCGTGCTGATTATCGATGATGTGATTTCCGCCGGTACATCCGTGCGCGAGTCGGTCAAACTGATTGAGGCCGAAGGCGCAACGCCTGCCGCAGTGGCTATTGCGCTCGACCGTATGGAAAAAGGCACGGGCGAATTGTCGGCGGTGCAGGAAGTCGAAAAACAATACGGCCTGCCGGTGGTTTCGATTGCCAACTTGAACGACTTGTTCACGCTCTTGCAAAACAATGCCGAATTTGGCGGCTTCTTCGAGCCGGTCAAAGCTTATCGCGAACGTTACGGCGCGGTTTAAACCATAACATCATGCTCAGGTCGTCTGAAACAGTTTTCAGACGGCCTGGAACATTGGCTAAAATATATTTTGATTCAATACACTTACGGAAATACTCATGCCTGCTTGTTCTTGTCCTCATTGTAAAACACCGCATTGGGTGAAAGATGCCCAGTTGAACGTGGCGCAGGGTTTCGTGGTCTGCACGCGTTGTTCGGGGATGTTTAAGGCCAAGGATTATCTGTCGGGCAACTTGCCGGCCGATCCGGCCCATCTGCCTGTGGCGGTAACGGATGTGCGCCTCGTGCATAATATCGGTGCGCAAATCCTCAAACATTCCAAACTCTCGCGCAAAGAAATTTCCGATTTGCTCAACAGCGCGCTCAAGGAAGAGCCTAAGGCAGAAGAGCAGGCGGCGGTCAAAACGCGCAAGGACGGTTTCAACTGGACTTTGGCATCGCTGATTGCGCTGACGGTTTTGATTATGCAACTCTTTTATCTTGCCCTGCTATGAGTGCCATCACCCATTTTGTCGCCAGCTTTCGTGAGGCCGCACCCTATATCCAATATTTGCGCGGCAAAACCATGGTGGTCGGCGTGACCGACAGCCTGTTGGAAGGCGAAACCCTGATTCGTTTGGCCGCCGATTTAAATCTGTTGGCCAGCTTGGGCTTGCGTTTGATCTTGGTACACGGTTCGCGGCATTTGCTCGACAAATTGGCTTCGGGTCGGAATTTTGTTCCGAAATACAGCGGCAGCCGCCGGATTACCGATGAAGCGACTTTGATGGAAGTGAAGCAGGTGGCGGGGATTATCCGCAGCGATGTGGAAGCAGCTTTGTTCAGCAGCGTATCCGCACCGCAACGGAGCAAGCCGCCGGTTATCGCGTGTGGCAACTTTATTACCGCCCGTCCGTTGGGCGTTATCGACGGCGTGGACATGGGCTATACCGGTACCGTCCGCAAAATCGACGCGGAAGAAATCCGTTTGCGTTTGGATGGCGGCGCGGTGGTGCTGATCAGTCCTTTGGGACATTCGTACAGCGGCAAAACCTTCAACCTGAGTATGTGCGAAACCGCTCAGGAAGTGGCCATGGCTTTGCAGGCGGAGAAACTGGTTTTCTTGACCGAAGAAGCCGGTATCCGCCGCGCCGACGGCTCGTTGGCCAACACTTTGTCTGTCGGCGAAGTGCAGGAGCTGATACACGACAATCCCGATGCGCCGGCCGATTTGCTGCATGCGGCGGTAGGCGCGTTGGAAAACGGCGTATCGCGGGTACAGATTCTCAATGGCCGTGAAGACGGCAGCCTGTTGCGCGAGCTGTTTACCCGCGAGGGCAGCGGTACATCTATTGCGCGTGAGCCGTTTGTTTCCATCCGTCAGGCACGCAGCGACGACATTCCGCACATCATCGCCTTAATCCGTCCGTTGGCGGAACAAGGCATCTTGTTACACCGCAGCCGCGAGTATTTGGAAAACCATATTTCCAGTTTTTCCGTATTGGAACACGATCAAAACATTTACGGCTGCGTGGCGCTGAAAACCTTTTCCGAGTCGGACTGCGGCGAATTGGCCTGTCTGGTGGTGTCGCCCGAAGCGCGCGATGGCGGCTACGGCGAATTACTGTTGGAACATCTGTTTCAAAAAGCACGCGCCTTAAATATCAAAACGCTTTTCGCCTTATCTACGCACACGGGCGAATGGTTTGTCGAACGGGGCTTTCAGACGGCCTCAGCCGATGACCTGCCTGCCGAACGCCGGCAGGAATACAATGCCAACGGCCGCAATTCCAAAGTATTTGTTTATGACTTGCAGGCCGTCTGAAAACCTCAATCCTATTATCCGTTTTTAAAAATCACTCAAATCTTATGTTGAAAATTATCTCTGCCAACGTCAACGGCATCCGCTCCGCCTATAAAAAAGGTTTTTATGAATACATCGCCGCTTCCGATGCCGACATCGTCTGCGTGCAGGAACTGAAAGCTCAAGAGGCCGACCTGTCAGACGATATGAAAAATCCGCACGGTATGCACGGCTACTGGCATTGCGCCGAAAAGCGTGGTTACAGCGGCGTGGCGGTGTACAGCAAACGCAAACCCGACAATGTGCAAATCGGCATGGGCATTGAAGAATTTGACAGGGAAGGCCGTTTTGTCCGTTGCGATTTCGGCAAGTTGTCGGTAATTTCGCTGTATCTGCCCAGCGGCAGCAGCGCGGAAGAGCGCCAACAAGTGAAATACCGCTTTCTGGACGCGTTCTATCCCATGCTCGAAGCCATGAAAAACGAAGGACGCGACATCGTCGTCTGCGGAGACTGGAACATTGCCCACCAAAACATCGACCTGAAAAACTGGAAAGGCAACCAGAAAAACTCAGGCTTCCTGCCGGAAGAGCGCGAATGGATAGGCAAAGTCATCCATACGCTCGGCTGGACGGATATGTGGCGCACACTTTATCCCGATGTGCCGGGCTATACCTGGTGGAGCAACCGCGGACAAGCGTATGCGAAAGATGTTGGGTGGCGTATCGATTATCAGATGGTTACGCCGGAGTTGGCCGCCAAAGCCGTTTCCGCACATGTTTATAAAGACGAAAAATTCTCGGATCACGCCCCTTTAGTTGTGGAGTATGACTATGTTGCCGAATAAGGTTTTGGGTAAATATGACTGGAATGTAAACGGCAAAACCGGCGTAGGCGCGGCGTGGGTCGTGGCAGCATTTGTGCTGCCTATGCTGGTGTGGGCGGTGTTTATGCTGGCGCGGATGTCCGGCTGGGTTGCACCGACCAAGGCAAATCCGACTTGGGCGTTGGTATGGCTGCTGTTTTCCCTGCCTTGCCTGCTGATTGCTGCCAAATGCTTTGCTTGGAAGGGTTGGCGACTGATTGCCAACATCGTACTTTGTCTGGCGATTTGTGCCATCCTCAGCGTGCCTGCCGCATTGCTGATTGCATTTACACTCAACGACTTGCTCAAATAGGCCGTCTGAAATGCAGAGCTTCGAACTCGAAGAAATGGCACTGTTTCTGATACGCGATGCGGATGAAGCGGAAATGTGGATAGACCGTTGGACGGTTAGCTATCCGATTGTCCACACTGCCGAAGCTGATGGCCGTCAAACCATTTCCGAATGGCAACACGCCATTCAGACGGCCTTCGACCATATCGTCAGCAGAAATATTGCCGTCGTGGCTCATGGTGCCGGCGTATCTGCATTTTTGGCGTGGTTGTATCAAGCCGACATCCTGACGCAAAAACGCCTGACCAATATTATTTTGGTCTCGCCGCGTCCAGAAGCTTTTCCCGAAGACGAAATCCATACGTTCCAACGTGTCCGCTGCCCTTGCCGTACAGCGCTGGTTATCTCCGAAACAAACGGCACGCCACGCGATTGGGCGCAAGAACAGGCCGACCGCTGGCATGCACGCCTGCTTCAATCGCCGCATTCCGGCCAGTTGAACGGCGCACTCGGTGGCTGGCAATGGGGCATGAAGCTGATGCAGGAAATGCTGTTGAGTCAATAGTTTAGAAGTGTCTATCAAGAAGAGAGGCCGTCTGAAACTGATATGTATTTCAGACGGCCTTTATTCACAAATATCATGTTAAATATAATTAAAAGAAACTATTCTCATTTCTTTTTTGAAGCAATATAATTCGGTTGTTTTGTTAAGTTGAGTATAAAAATGCAAATACCATTTCATTTGGCTTTATTACCCACGCTGATTATCGCTTCCTTCCCTGTCGCTGCCGCCGATACGCAAGACAATGGCGAACATTACACCGCCACGCTACCTACCGTTTCCGTGGTCGGACAGTCCGACACCAGCGTACTCAAAGGCTACATCAACTACGATGAAGCCGCCGTTACCCGCAACGGCCAGCTCATTAAAGAAACGCCGCAAACTGTCGATACGCTCAATATCCAGAAAAACAAAAATTACGGTACGAACGATTTGAGTTCTATCCTTGAAGGCAACGCCGGCATCGACGCTGCCTACGATATGCGCGGCGAAAGCATTTTCCTGCGCGGCTTTCAAGCCGACGCATCCGATATTTACCGCGACGGCGTACGCGAAAGCGGCCAGGTGCGCCGCAGCACTGCCAACATCGAGCGCGTGGAAATCCTGAAAGGCCCGTCTTCCGTGCTTTACGGCCGCACCAACGGTGGCGGCGTCATCAATATGGTTAGTAAATACGCCAACTTCAAACAAAGCCGTAATATCGGTGCGGTTTACGGTTCGTGGGCAAACCGCAGCCTGAATATGGACATCAACGAAGTGCTGAACAAAAACGTCGCCATCCGCCTTACCGGCGAAGTCGGGCGTGCCAATTCGTTCCGCAGCGGCATAGACAGCAAAAACGTCATGGTTTCGCCCAGCATTACCGTCAAACTCGACAACGGCTTGAAATGGACGGGGCAATACACCTACGACAATGTGGAGCGTACACCCGACCGCAGCCCGACCAAGTCCGTGTACGACCGCTTCGGACTGCCTTACCGTATGGGTTTCGCCCACCCGAACGATTTTGTGAAAGACAAGCTGCAAGTTTGGCGTTCCGACCTTGAATACGCCTTCAACGACAAATGGCGCGCCCAATGGCAGCTCGCCCACCGCACGGCGGCGCAGGATTTCGACCATTTTTATGCAGGCAGCGAAAACGGCAGCCGAATCAAACGCAACTACGCTTGGCAGCAGACCGACAACAAAACCCTGTCGTCCAACTTTACGCTCAACGGCGACTACACCATCGGCCGTTTTGAAAACCATCTGACCGTAGGCATGGATTATAGCCGCGAACACCGCAACCCGACATTAGGTTACAGCCGCGCCTTTACCGCCTCCATCGACCCCTACGACCGCGCAAGCTGGCCGGCTTCGGGCAGATTGCAACCCGTCCTCACTCAAAACCGCCACAAAGCCGACTCCTACGGCATCTTCGTGCAAAACATCTTCTCCGCCACGCCCGATTTGAAATTCGTCCTCGGCGGTCGTTACGACAAGTATACGTTCAATTCCGAAAACAAACTCACCGGTAGCAGCCGCCAATACAGCGGTCACTCGTTCAGCCCCAACATCGGCGCAGTGTGGAACATCAATCCCATCCACACACTTTACGCCTCATATAACAAAGGCTTCGCGCCTTATGGCGGACGCGGCGGCTATTTGAGTATCGATACTTCGTCTTCCGCCGTGTTCAACGCCGACCCCGAGTACACCCGCCAATACGAAACCGGCGTTAAAAGCAGTTGGCTGGACGACCGCCTCAGCACCACATTGTCCGCCTACCAAATCGAACGCTTCAATATCCGCTACCGCCCCGACGCGCAAAATGATCCCTACACTTGGGCAGTCGGCGGCAAACACCGTTCGCGCGGCGTGGAGTTGTCCGCCATCGGACAAATCATCCCCAAAAAACTCTACCTGCGCGGATCGTTGGGCGTAATGCAGGCGAAAGTGGTTGAAGACAAGGAAAATCGCAACCGCGTGGGCATCCATTTGGACAACACCAGTAACGTTACCGGCAACCTGTTTTTCCGTTATACCCCGACTGAAAACCTCTACGGCGAAATCGGCGTAACCGGTACAGGCAAACGCTACGGCTACGACTCAAGAAATAAAGAAGTGACCACGCTTCCAGGCTTTGCCCGAGTTGATGCCATGCTCGGCTGGAACCATAAAAATGTTAACGTTACCTTTGCCGCAGCCAATCTGCTCAATCAAAAATACTGGCGTTCGGACTCTATGCCGGGTAATCCGCGCGGCTATACTGCTCGGGTAAATTACCGTTTCTGATGAAATCAGGCAAAGGCCGTCTGAAAATAAGGCTAATTATCTAAGCCATATTTCAGACGGCCTTTATAAAGGCTGAAATAAAACTAAACACATTTTTTCACTCAAATTGAACACGCCTTCAACAAAATGCCATAAAATCCGCACATTGATTTGAATGTAAAGAGATACCTATGAGACTGAAAACCTTAGCTTTGACTTCATTGACCCTGTTGGCATTGGCCGCTTGCGGCAAACAGGCTGAAACCAGCGTTCCGGCAGACAGCGCCCAAAGCAGCGCATCCGCTCCGGCAGCCCCTGCCGCATTGACCGAAGGTGTCAATTACACCGTATTGTCCAATCCGATTCCGCAACAGCAGGCCGGCAAAATCGAAGTATTGGAATTCTTCGGCTACTTCTGCCCGCATTGCGCCCATCTTGAGCCGGTCTTGAGCGAGCACATCAAAACGTTTAAAGACGATACCTATATGCGCCGGGAGCATGTCGTGTGGGGCGATGAAATGAAACCTTTGGCACGTTTGGCGGCCGCAGTGGAAATGGCCGGTGAATCAGATAAAGCCAACAGCCATATTTTCGATGCGATGGTTAACCAAAAAATCAACTTGGCCGATACCGATACCCTGAAAAAATGGTTGTCCGAGCAAACTGCATTTGACGGCAAAAAAGTATTGGCTGCATTTGAAGCGCCCGAAAGCCAAGCACGTGCGGCTCAAATGGAAGAATTGACCAATAAATTCCAAATCAGCGGCACACCGACCGTTATCGTCGGCGGCAAATACCAAGTCGAATTTAAAGACTGGCAGTCCGGCATGACCACGATTGACCAGTTGGTGGACAAAGTACGCGAAGAGCAGAAAAAGTCGCAATAAGTTGAAGGTTGAATAAGCAAAGGCCGTCTGAAAATAGGATTTCAGGCGGCCTTTTATATTAGACGTTATAGAAAGAAATGATTGTTTAAAGCCTCATGGTTTTAATCAGAATACAAAACAAAAACGCCGTCTGAAACTTTTCAGACGGCGTTTTCTGTCAAATCAGCTTACAAACCTGGGAACATGCCTTTCATTCCCTTCATGCCTTTGGCCAAGCGCATCAGTTTGCCCAAGCCGTTGCCGCTAAACATCTTCATCATTTGTTGCATTTGTTCAAACTGTTTGAGCAATTTGTTTACTTCCTGTACGGTCGTACCCGCACCCATTGCAATACGGCGTTTGCGGCTGGCTTTGAGCAGGGCAGGGTTGGCGCGTTCTTTAGGGGTCATCGAGTTGATGATGGCTTCTACTTTGCCCATCGCTTTTTCAGCCGTGCCTTCGGGGATTTGTTTTGATATTTGCCCCAGTTCGCCCGGCATTTTCGACATCAGGTTTTCCAAGCCGCCCATATTGCGCATCTGTTGGATTTGTTCTTTAAAGTCGTTGAGGTCGAAGCCTTTGCCTTTTTGCAGCTTTTTCGCCATTTTGGCGGCGGCTTCTTCATCAATACCTTTTTGAACGTCTTCAATCAGGGTCAATACGTCGCCCATGCCGAGGATACGGCTGGCAAGACGGTCGGGGTGGAAAGGTTCGAGGCCGTTGATTTTCTCGCCGACACCAATAAATTTAATTGGTTTGCCGGTCACATGGCGTACGGACAATGCCGCACCGCCGCGCGAGTCGCCGTCCATCTTGGTCAATACGACACCGGTCAGCGGTAGGGCTTCATTAAATGCCTGAGCGGTATTTACCGCATCCTGACCCAACATGGCATCAATAACGAACAAAGTTTCAACCGGGTTGACCGCTGCATGAAGCGCTTTGATTTCATTCATCATCTCTTCATCGATTGCCAGGCGGCCGGCGGTATCGACCATCAAGACATCGTAAAAATGTTTTTTAGCGTAATCAACGGCGGTAGTTGCAATCTCAACCGGTTTTTGGTTGGTATCGGATGGGAAAAAGTCCACGCCGACCTGTTCGGCCAACAGGCGCAGCTGTTCAATCGCGGCAGGGCGGTAAACGTCGGCAGATACCACCAAAACTTTTTTCTTCTGATTGTTTTTCAGTAGGCGGGCGAGTTTGCCGACGGTTGTTGTCTTACCGGCACCCTGCAAACCGGCCATCAAAACGATGGCAGGCGGTGAAACCGATAAATCCAGCGTTTTGTTTTCCTTGCCCATCAATTCGACTAAGGCTTGGTTGACCACACCAATAAAGGCTTGGTCAGGTGTCAGGCTGCCGACGACTTCTTGGCCAAGGGCCTGTTCTTTGACTGTGTTGACGAATTCTTTAACGACGGGCAATGCAACGTCGGCTTCCAGCAGGGCAAGACGAACCTCGCGCAAGGCTTCTTTAATATTGTCTTCGGTCAGCGTTGATTGGCCGCGAATATTTTTAAGTACCTTGCTGAAGCGGTTGGTCAGGTTGTCTAACATACTTATCCTTGATAATGAGAATAGCTGCCCAATACAGGGCATTCTTTGTTAAAATAAAATTCGGATTATTTTACACGATAGTCCGAAGTTATGCTTCAAGAACACAAATACGCACAGCAAGGCCGTCTGAAACCCTAACGGCTGTACGTCTAGTGTTCACATGTCTATTGAGAAAGATATTTATGCCGATTGTCTTAATCTGCCTTATGCTGGTGTATGCCGGATTAGGCGCATTTTCCTGGTTGCAACATAAAAAGCACAATAATAAGTCTTACCCGCTGAAAACCGAGCTGCTGATTTTGAGTGGCGCATTATTGGTGCATGGAGCAGCATTGATGTTTCCGGTATTGCAGGATAGGGTATTGATTACCGGTTTTGGCTATTCGCTCAGTCTGATAGTCTGGCTGATGCTGATGATGTACTGCCTGGGCAGCTTCTTTTATTGTCTGCGCGGGGTACAGCTCTTATTGTATCCTTGTGCCGCATTGACTTTATTGTTGGGTTTCCTTTTCCCGGGGGATTTTTCAGGCCGTCAAATCGTAGACTTATTGCCGCTGTCGCACATCGCATCATCATTGCTCGCATACGGATTATTTGGCATTGTTACCTTATTTGCCATCCTGATCCTTTTGCTCGACCGCAATCTGCACAAACGCCGCTTTTCCGTATTGGTCAGCTTCTTGCCGCCATTATTGAGTTTGGAAAAACTTATGTTCCAAGGTATGTGGGCAGGGTTCGTTTTATTGACCTATTCCGTAATCAGCGGTACATTTTTTGCAGAAACCGTTTTCGGCAAGCCGATGACCTTCACGCATAAAACCATCTTCAGTATTATGTCGTGGCTGATTTATGGTGCATTATTGCTGAAACACAGTATGACCGCATGGCGCGGCAAAAAAGCTGCCGTTTGGACTATTGTCGGATTTGTCAGTCTGATTTTTGCCTATGTAGGCAGTAAATTTGTCCTAGAAATTGTCCTTCAACGTATTGGATAAATAGAAATCATGTAAACAGGCCGTCTGAAAGAGCAATTCAGACGGCCTTTGTTTTGTATTTTTTTTGTATGTATGGATTGTGTAGAAAGTTTGATTGAGTTTTTTATAAAATAAAAACCCTGTTAAAACAGGGAAGTGGTTAAATTTCTAGAAATAATTTTGCGAAAGGTGTTGACTGGTTTTGTTGTGAGGTGTATAGTTCGGTTCTTCGCTGCTGACGCGGTGAAGAAAACGAAGCAGACAGTATAACACAGTTGGTTGAAATTTTCG
>NZ_JBQCVG010000007.1:0-153077 GCF_051958615.1 Neisseria sp. P0009.S008 | reverse complement strand
GAGTTTGGCGCGGGGGTCGGGGGTGGTCATGGTTGGGTTCCTTTGGGTTTGGGTTGTTTTGGGGCTGTCTGAAAGGCGGTTTTCCATTTTCAGGTAGCCTTTTTTTGCCTGGCGGGGCTACCTGAAAAACAGCCGCTGTTTTCAATATACGTCGCGCTGGTAGCGGCCTTTCTGGCGCAGGTTGTCGAGGTATTCGTCTGCGTCGTCGGCGCTCAGGCCGCCTTGTTCGGCGATGGTGTCGAGCAGGGCCTGCTCTACGTCTTTGGCCATGCGCGAGGCGTCGCCGCACACGTAGATGTGCGCGCCCTGCTGCAGCCATTGCCACAGTTCGGCGGCTTCTTCGCGGATTTTGTGCTGCACGTAGATTTTCTCTTCCTGATCGCGCGACCAGGCGAAGTCGTATTTGTTGAGCAGGCCGTCTTTCGCCCAGCCCTGCCATTCGGTTTGGTAGAGGAAATCTTGGGTGAAGTGCTGGTTGCCGAAAATCAGCCAGTTTTTGCCACTGTCGCCGTTGGCGGCGCGCTGCTGCATGAAGGCGCGGAAGGGGGCGACGCCGGTGCCCGCGCCGATCATGATCACGGGCGTGTCGGGGTTTTCAGGTAGCCTGAAGCGGGGGTTTTCCTCCACGAACACGCGCACGCTGCCTTCTTCTTCCAAACGTTCACCCAGAAAGTCGGAGGCGGCGCCGGTACGCGAGATGCCGTTGTGTTCGTAGCGCAGCACGCCCACGGTGAGGTGCACTTCCTCGCCCACTTCTTCGGGCGCGGAGGAGATGGAGTAGAGGCGCGGGGTGAGCGGGCGCAGCAGGCCGGCGAGCTGCTCGGCGGTGAGCGTGGCGGGGTATTGCGACACGATACCGGCAATCGGGTTGGCGTCGGCGTAGGCGGAAGCGTCGGCGGCGGCCTGCTTCAGCTCGGGATTGCCGGAGATTTCGGCGTAGCCCTGCACGAACTGCGGGGTGTTCAGGCCGATTTCCCAATCGTGCAGCAGGGCTTCGCGCACGGTTTTGCCCTGCCCGCCCGCATTCACCGGCTCGTCGCCCTTGAGCGAGACGGCGGCGAGGATTTCGTCCACGACGGCGGGGTCGTTTTCAAACCATACGCCCAGCGCGTCGCCCGCGCGGTATTGCAGGCCGGAGCCGGAGAGGTCGATTTCGATGTGGCGCACGTCTTTTTCCGAATCGCGGCCGGTGATTTTCTGGCGGGCGAGCAGGGTGGCGGGGAAGGGGTTGGCTTTGTTGTAGGCAGATGCGGGCGCGGCGGGGGCGGGGCTGCCCGAAGCGTTGCCCGTACCGGTTGCAGCTGCGGCGGGCGCGGCGGCCAGACTGCCCACCAGCGGCACGATTTTGTCCAGCCAGGCGGCGGCTTCGGCCTGGTATTCCAAGTCACAGTCCTGCCGCTCCAGCAGACGTTCGCCGCCGAGTTTGGCTAACAGTTCGTCGAAACTTTTGCCCGCGCCGCAGAACATGGGGTAGCTGGAGTCGCCCAGCCCGAGCACGGCGAATTTGAGGCCGGAAAGTTGGGGGGCTTTTTTGCCGCTGAGCAGTTTGTAGAGGCTGAGCGCTTCTTCGGGCGGTTCGCCCTCGCCCTGGGTGGAGGTAACGAGCAGCACGAGTTGTTCGCCGGCGATATTTTTGGGCTTGTAGTCGGCGGCGGCGGCATGGACGGCGTTCACGCCGGCGGCGGCGAGCCTTTGCTGCAGCTCTGCGGCCACTTTGCGGGCGTTGCCGGTTTGCGAGGCGGAAATCACGGCCACGCGCAGGGGTTCGGCGGCGGGCGCGGGGGCTGCGGCGGCAGGCGCACCGATGCCGGGCTGCACGGCCTGCCCGCCGGCCTGCGACCAGCAGTAGCCGGAGAGCCAGGCCAGCTGCAGGGGGTTGAGCGCGGCGATTTGGGCGGCGAGTTCGGGGGGAAGCGGGTTCATGGCGGGTTCCTTGGGATGGTTTGTTATGGGCTGGGGCTACCTGAAAATTAAGGGGCGGATTGTTGGGTTACGGCTTGTAGCCTAACCCGACCTACTCTTGCTGCGGGCTACCTGAAATTTGGCCGTCAGGTTTTCAGGTAGCCTTCTCTCACGGGAAAAGGCGGCGGTTTCAAACGGCCTTTGTTTGTTCTGTTCGGCATTTATATCCGATCTGCAGGCTACCTGAACGTTGGTCGTCGGGTTTTCAGGTAGCCTTTGGGGTTTACGCAGGCTTTGCGGCATGCCGCCCTCTCCCACGGGAGAAGGGGCGGTTTCAGGTAGCCTGTTCTGCCTGCTGCGTTTCGCCCGCTGTTTCTCCGTCGGCCAGTATCATGCCGGCGGCGGCGGTGTGGTTAGTGGCTTCGTCTATCAGGATGAAGGCGCCGGTGGCGGGGTTGGCGGCATAAGGGGTGCAGACGACGGGTTGTGCCAGCGTGAGTTCGACTTCGCCCAGGTCGTTCATTTCCAGCGTGTTGCGCCCGGCGGAGTGGCTGAGGGTGTGCACGTCCCACACGCGGCGTACGGCGGCGATTTTGGCGGGCACGGTGCGGGTGGTGTGTTTGAGCAGGTAGCGGCGGGCGGGGTTGAGCGGGCGACTGTCGAACCAGCACAGGGTGGCGGCAAGGCGGCGCTGCGGCGCGAGGGGGCTGGCGGAGGAAAGGATGGTGTCGCCGCGCGAAATGTCGATGTCGTCGGCGAGGAGGAGGGTGGCGGGTTCGCCTGCGGTTGCCTGGTCCACGCTGCCTTTGAGGCCGATGATGCCGCGCACGCTGCTTTCGAGCCCGGCGGGTTCGACGCGGACTTTGTCGCCCACGCGCACGCTGCCGGCTTCGATGCGGCCTTGGTAGCCGCGGAAGTCGTCCTGTTTGCTGCCGTCGGCGCGCTGTACGAGCTGTACGGGGAAGTGGAAGTCTTGCGGCGCTTCGGGCACGCCTTCGCCTGCGGGCAGGCTTTCCAGCACTTGCAGCAGCGAGCCGCCTTGGTACCACGGGGTGTGGGCGCTTTCGTGCACGATGTTGTCGCCGTTGAGGGCGGAGATGGGGATGAAGCGGGTTTCAGGCAGGCCGAGGGTGTCGGCCAGTTCGCGGTAGGCGGCGGCGACGGCGTTGAATTTTTCTTGGCTGAAGCCGAGCAAGTCCATTTTGTTGACGGCCACGATGATGTGCGGGCAGCGCAGGTGGCGCAGGATGGCGGAGTGGCGCTTGGTTTGCGGCAGCAGTTGCAGCGGCTGTTGGGAAAAATCGAGCTGGGCGGCGTCGATGAGCAATACGGCGGCGTGGGCGGTGGAGGCGCCGGTTACCATGTTGCGGGTGTATTGTTCGTGGCCGGGGGTGTCGGCGATGATAAATTTGCGGCGGGCGGTGGCAAAGTAACGGTAGGCCACGTCGATGGTGATGCCTTGTTCGCGTTCGGCTTCAAGGCCGTCGGTGAGGGCGGAGAAATCGATCGCGCCTTGGCTGCGGCTGCTTTCGAGGCGGCGTACCTGGTCGCCGAGCAGGGCTTTGCTGTCGTAGAGCAGGCGGCCGATGAGGGTGGATTTGCCGTCGTCCACGCTGCCGGCCGTGATGAAGCGCAGGGGGGCTTGGCGGTGGGGGCTGGTCATGATGTCGGGCTTCCTTTGGGTGGGTTGTTGGGGTTTCAGACGGCCTGGGCGGCGGGTCTGCGCTGTTTCGGGCGCGGCTGCCTCCGTCTGCATGAGGCGGGCGAAGTGCTTTCAGGCCGCCGCTGCCGTTTTGCGGGTGCGGGCGTTCGCGTTCCAAATCCGCTTTGGCGTTGTGTCGGCCTGCGCCTGCGGCTGGCCCGGTCTGCTTTTGCCGTTTGTCTGTTGGCGGGCTGCGGCCTGCCTTGCGGCTTTTGGGGCTACCTGAAAAACGGTACAGGGCTTTTTCAGGTAGCCTTCGGGCTAGAAATAGCCTTGTTTCTTGCGCTGCTCCATGGCGGCTTCGCTCACTTGGTCGTCCATGCGGGTGGCGCTGCGTTCCGAGATGTCGGCCAGGGCGGTTTCGGCGATGATTTCGGCGGGGGTGGCGGCGCTGCTGGCCACGGGGCAGGTGCAGGAGATGTCGCCCACGGTGCGGAAGCGTACGGACAATTCTTCTATCTGTTCGCCTTCGCGCGGCGGGGTAAGTTCGGTTACGGGCACTAAGAGGCCGTTGCGGCACACCACTTGGCGGCGGTGGGCGTAGTAGATCGGCGGCAGGGCGAGCTTTTCGCGTTCGATGTATTGCCAGATGTCGAGTTCGGTCCAGTTGGATATGGGGAACACGCGCAGGTTTTCGCCGGGGTGCAGGCGGGCGTTGTAGAGCGACCAGAGTTCGGGGCGCTGGTCTTTGGGGTTCCATTGGCCGAATTCGTCGCGGAAGGAGAAGATGCGCTCTTTGGCGCGGGCTTTTTCTTCGTCGCGCCGTGCGCCGCCCATCAGTGCGCCGAAGCCGTGCTCTTCGATGGTTTCGAGCAGAGTGACGGCCTGGGCAGCGTTACGGGAGTCGGTTTCGCGCCGCAGCACCACCGTGCCTTTGGCGATGGAGTCTTCCACGCTGCCCACGATGAGCCGCGCGCCGGATTCCCGGGCGGTTTGGTCACGGAAGGCGATGACTTCGGGGTAGTTGTGGCCGGTGTCGATATGCACCAGCGGGAAGGGCAGCGGGATGCTCCGCCCGGGCACGGCGAAGGCTTTGCGGGCGAGGGCGAGCAGGACGACGGAGTCTTTGCCGCCGGAAAACAGGATGGCGGGGTTGCGGCATTCGGCCAGCACTTCACGGATGATGTGGACGGATTCGGCTTCGAGCCAGTCGAGGTGGTCGTTTTGCAGGGTGGCGCTCATGGCGGGCTTTCTGTGTCGGGTTGGTTGTTCGGGTTGCGGTTTCAGGTAGCCCGTGGCGGGCTGGGGCTACCTGAAAATATCGGGCTTGCGGCGGGCTGAAGAGTCCCTTACGTTTTTTCAGGTAGCCTTTTGGGTTGCGGCGGCTATTTGTGCAGGCCGCATTCTTTGCTGTCGCGGCTTTCCCACCACCAGCGGCCGGAGCGGATGTCTTCGCCTTCCTTCACGGGCATGGTGCAGGGTTCGCAGCCGATGCTGGGGTGGCCTTGGCGGTAGAGTTCGTTGAATGGCAGGCGCTGCTGCAGGGTGTAGGCCCACACTTCCTGTTCGCTCCAGTCGAAAATCGGGTTGTATTTGGCGATGCCGCGCGCGTTGTCGTGTTCGGCCAGGGTAAGTTCGCTGCGGGTTACCGACTGCCCGCGGCGCTGGCCGGTGAGCCAGGCATCGGCATCAGCCAGGGCGCGGTTGAGCGGCTCGACTTTGCGGATGTGGCAGCAGCGCTTGCGCAACTCCACGCTGTCGTAGAAGGCGTTCAGGCCGTGGGTTTGCACGTATTCTTCCACCGCTTTTTCTTCGGGGTAGTAGAGACGGAAGTCGAGCGCGGGGTAGCGGCGGCGCACTTCGTCGGCCAAATCGAGGGTTTCGGCGTTGAGGCGGCCGGTTTGCAGCATGAACACTTCCACGCGCAGGCCTTGCTGCGCCAGCAGGTCGGTAATCAGCATGTCTTCCACCGCCAAACTGCTGGCCAGCTTCACGCGACTGTGGCGGCGGTAGATTTCCAATAGGCGGTGGCGCAGCGCGGCGGTTTTTTCAGGTAGCCTTTGGTACACGGCGGAAATGGGGCGGGGAATCTGCCACAGCTTGGGGCGGAAGGATACGGCGGAAGCGGTTTCTTCGCGGACAACCGGGATTTCTTGAATATTCACGGTATTCCCCCTCACGCCGCCTGTCCGGCCGCTGCGGCGGGCTGCTGCACATACCGGCCGCCCTGTTCGTCTTGCCGGCCGGGCTGGGCGCCGAACCAGGCCAAATCCTGCCGCAGCGCCACGGTTTCGCCGATCACCAGCAGGGCGGGCTGGGCGGCTTGCGCGGCCAATTCGGGCAGCTCGGCCAGGCTGCCGGAAAACACCTGCTGATGCGGCAGCGTGCCGCAGCTGATGACGGCGGCGGGCGTGGAGGCGGCGCGGCCGTGCGCAATCAGCTCGCGCGAAAGTTCGGCGGCCTTAATCGTGCCCATATACACCACCAGCGTTTGCCGGTTCTGCGCCAGAGCAGGCCAGTCGGGCGCTTCGGCGTCGATTTTGCGGTGGCCGGTGATGAACATCGCGCCGTGCGCGTGGTCGCGGTGGGTGAGCGGGATGCCGGCGTAGGCGGCCGCGCCCAGTGCGGCGGTGATGCCGGGCACCACTTCAAACGGAATGCCCGCTTCGCGCAAGGCTTCCAATTCCTCGCCGCCGCGCCCGAACACGAACGGGTCGCCGCCCTTGAGCCGCACCACGCGTTTGCCCGCACGGGCATGGCGCACCAGCAGGAGGTTGGTTTCCTCCTGCGGCACGCTGCCGCCGCCGGCGCGCTTGCCCACGCAGATTTTGTCGGCATCGCGCCGCACCAAATCCAGCACCGCATCCGACACCAGCGCGTCGTACAGCACCACGTCGGCTTCCTGAATGCGCTGCAGGCCTTTGAGCGTGAGCAGCCCGGCATCGCCCGGCCCCGCGCCCACCAGCGCCACTTCGCCGCTTTGCGGCTGCTCCCCGGCCAAATGCCGCCACACCAGCTGCCCGGCCTCGCGGCTGCGGCGGCTTTCCGCCAAACGCCGGAAGGCGGCGGAAGCAAACAGCCTTTCCCAGAAGCGGCGGCGCTGCGTCGTGCTGCCGAGCCGCGCCTTCACGCGGCCGCGCCATTGCCCGGCAATCTGCGCCATTACGCCCAAACCCTGCGGTAGCAGGGCTTCCAGCCTCTCGCGCAGCAGCCGCGCCAGCACCGGTGCCTTGCCGCCGCTGGAAATGGCGATTTGGATGGGGTTGCGGTCGATAATCGAGGGGAAGATGAAGTTGCAGCGGGCGGGGTCGTCCACCGTGTTCACCAGCTGGCGGCGGCTCTGCGCGGCTTGGAACACCCGCTCGTTCAAATCGGAATCGTCGGTGGCGGCCACGGCGAGGAAGGCCGTGTCGAGCAATTCGGGCGAGAACGCGCGCGCCGCCCACTCCACCCTGCCCGCGCCGTGCAGCGCGGCCACTTTCGGGTGCAGCCTATCCGCCGCAATGCGGACAACCGCGCCGCAGCGCAGCAGCAGGCGGATTTTGCGCAAAGCCACATGACCCGCGCCTACCACCAGCACGGGGCGGCCTTTCAAATCAGCAAACAGGGGGAAGTAGTCCATTTCCGTTCTCACTCTAAAACCGTGCGCCTATCATAGGCGAAGCGGCGGGGGGAACGGAAAGACTGATTTCGCCATTAGATAGAAGAAAAAATTATATGCGCGGCAACTTATTGTTGCTAAACATTTATTCTAAGCGCGTATCTTGAACGCCGGCCGAGGCCGCCCGCCCGGTTTCGGGTTTGCGCCCGCAAAACAGGCGGGGATAGCCGTGCGGGCAACAGACTTCCTGCAAAACGGGAAATGCCGGAAGGGCAGGCTGCGGTTTGCCGCCGCGCAGGCAGGGTAAGGATGCCCGGGTTGCCGGAATCCAAATGTTTCAGCCGACCCGCCCGCCTCTTGCGACCGGTTTGGGTTTCCGCCGGGCTTTTTGCTTTCAACCCCGGTTTGGATTTTCGCAAGAAGCCCGATATACGGAACCGTTTCAAACGCCGGGCGCGGGACGGGAAATTGCGCCAAGAGACCTTTGCAAAAATCCCCCTCCACCCAACAGCCGAAGCCCAAACCCAAGCTTCCGGCTGTTTTTTGTTCCCAATTTCCCTTTTTTCTCCCCGGATACCGGATTATCAGGCATCCGGGCCGCCTTTTAGGCTGCAACAGGCACACTTAGCCTGTTAGCCGCTTTCAACAGGTTTAAACACATCGCCTTAAGATGGCTTTGCGCACTCACTTTAATCAGCCCGAAATAGGCTGCCCGGGCGTAGCGGAATTTACGGTGCAGCGTACCGAAGCTTTGTTCGACCACATAACGGGTCTTCGACAAATATCGGTTACGTTTGGTTTGCGCTTCCGTCAGCGGACGGTTGCGGCAGGCTTTGCGCATAATGCCGTCCAGCAACTGGTGTTCTTTCAGATGTTGTCGGTTTTCCTTGCTGTCGTAGCCTTTGTCGGCATAGACGGTCGTACCTTCGGCTATCCCTTCCAGCAAAGGTGACAGATGGTTGCACTCATGGGTATTGGCGGGGGTGATGTGCAATTTCTCGATATATAGTGGATTAAATTTAAACCAGTACGGCGTTGCCTCGCCTTGCCGTACTAATTGTACTGTCTACGGCTTCGTCGCCTTGTCCTGATTTAAATTTAATCCACTATAGCCTTCTTCATCGGTACGGGTATGTTGTTTGTAACCGAGTTTGTAGAGGCCGTTTTTCTTTGTCCAACGGGCATCTTTGTCCTTACTCGGTGTGGTTTGGCCGCTGACTTGTCCTTCCTCGTCGACTTCTATGGCCTGACGCTGTTTGCTGCCGGCAGTCTGAATAATGGTGGCATCAATGACGGCGGCGGATGCTTTCTCTACTTTTAGGTTTTTTTCGGTCAGTTGGCGGTTGATCAGTTCCAACAGTTCGGACAGGGTGTCGTCTTGCGCCAGCCAGTTGCGGTAGCGGCATAAGGTGCTGTAATCGGGGATGCTCAGTTCGTCGAAACGGCAAAACAGGTTGAAGTCGATGCGGGTGATGAGGCTGTGTTCGAGTTCGGGATCGGAGAGGCTGTGCCATTGTCCGAGCAGGACGGCTTTGAACATGGACAGCAGGGGATAGGCGGGACGGCCGCGGTGGTCTCTAAGGTAATGGGTTCTTTGACGATTCAGGTATTGTTCGATCGGCTGCCAATCAATCACTTGATCCAACTTCAATAGTGGGAAACGGTTGATGTGTTTGGCGATCATGGCTTGGGCGGTTTGTTGGAAGAAAGTGGTCATGGAAAATCCCCTAAATGTCTTGGTGGGAATTTAGGGGATTTTGGGGAATTTTGCAAAGGTCTCGGCCTTTTTCTTTTAAACAGCGATTATTTTATTTCCAATTTGGTCACGCCGCCCATATAAGGTTGCAACGCAGCAGGAACATTAATGCTGCCGTCGGCGTTTTGATGGTTTTCCAAAACCGCCACCAAAGTACGGCCGACAGCCAAGCCTGAGCCGTTCAAAGTATGCACCAAACGGTTTTTACCGTTTTCATCTTTGAAACGCGCTTTCATGCGACGAGCTTGGAAATCTTCGCAGTTGGAGCAGCTGGAAATTTCGCGGTAAGTATTTTGCGCAGGAACCCAAACTTCCAAGTCGTAGGTTTTGGTTGCGCCGAAACCCATATCCCCGGTACACAAAGTGATCACGCGGTATGGCAGTTCCAACGCTTTCAAAATATTTTCAGCGTGTCCAACCATTTCTTCCAGCGCTTCGTATGATTTTTCCGGATGAACGATTTGCACCATTTCCACTTTGTCGAATTGGTGTTGGCGAATCAGGCCGCGTACGTCTTTACCGTATGCACCTGCTTCGGAACGGAAACATGGGGAATGCGCAGTCAATTTCAACGGCAAATCGCTGCCGGCCACGATGCTGTCGGCAACAGTATTGGTCAGCGTCACTTCGGCGGTCGGAATCAGATATTGCGTTTTTTTGCTCTCATCGCCGCCGCGAGTAACGTGGAACAAATCTTCTGCAAATTTAGGCAGTTGGCCCGTGCCTTGCAGGGTGGTGTCGTCCACGATGTAGGGCGTGTAATGCTCGGTATAGCCGTGTTTCAGCGTGTGCGTATCGAGCATGAATTGCGCCAGCGCGCGGTGCAGGCGGGCGATTTGACCTTTCATGACGGTAAAGCGCGCGCCGGAGAGTTTCGCGCCGCCTTCGAAATCCAAGCCCAAAGGTTCGCCCAAATCGACATGGTCTTTGATTTCAAAGTCAAATTCGCGCGGTGTGCCGACTTTGCGGACTTCGACGTTTTCGGTTTCGTCTTTGCCGACGGGCACGCTCTCGTGCGGCAGGTTGGGAATGCTCAACAACCATGCGTCCAATTCTTTCTGAACGGCATCCAAATCGGCGGCGGCTTGCTCCAAATCGGTTTTTGATAAATTAACAATTGTTGTCCCATCTTTCACAAGAGCATCGATAACGCCATCCTGCTGCACAATATATTCTGGCTCATCACTGTTAAGTGCTTTGACAATTGCACTTGTTCCTGCACCGATCCCAGCACCTAGTAATGCGGCTTGAAATTTTGAACCTTCCTTTGCTGTTACTCCACCAACTAAAGCACCTATCAAGGTTAAAGCAATAGTTGGGGTATAATCGGGGGATTTTTCTAATTTTTTTTGTTCAGAACGTAATCCACCAATTTCTTTAGATACGGCATTTCTTGTTGCTTGTAGATCTTCTACCTTAATCTGCAACTGACGTCTTTTTTCTTCAAGCTCATTGAAACGCGCGATATCAAACTCGTAACCGCGGGCGGCCAAACGTTCGGCAACTGCGGCGGTATTGCTGCGGAGCAATTGGATGTCTAACATTGTTTTCTCTCGTTAAGATTCAGAATGGCATTATTGTAAACCAATTTAAAGATATTTTCACAGCGACAGGCCGTCTGAAAACAAAAAACGCCCCTGCAAAAAGCAGGAGCGTTTTTTAAGAATTTTGGCACGCCCACGGGGATTCGAACCCCGGTTGCCGCCGTGAAAGGGCAGTGTCCTAGGCCTCTAGACGATGGGCGCGTAACCGAAGCGCGAACTATACAGAAACCCTTTTCTTCTGTCAACGCCTTTACTGCATTTTTAAAGATGCTGCCGATTTCCGTATGTTATTTTCCCTGTATAATGCCGGTTTTAATAAAAAGGAAAACTCGCCATGTGGTTTAAGCAAATCAGTTTTTATCCGCTCAACAAAGACAAGTTACCCGAATTGGAAGTCCTTGCCGACAAATTGGCGCAATCCGAATTTGCCCATTGTCAGGGTTTGGACTGGTTTAGCGAAGGCTTTGCCACGCCGGTTTCCTTTTCGCCCGAGCTGGTTTTCCCTGCCGATTACACTTGGCGCATTGCACTGAAAAAAGAAGAAAAAGTCCTGCCTGCCGGCGTCATCCGCGATATTTTGGATGAAAAGGTTTTGGAAATCCAAAACAACGAAGCACGCAATGTCGGCCGTAAGGAAAAACAAGAACTGAAAGAACAGATTACTGACGACCTGCTGCCCCGTGCCTTTACGCGCAGCAGCCGCACACAGGCGATTTTCGACACGCGCCACGGGTATCTTTTGGTCAACAATGCCGCATCTGCCAAAGCGGAAAACATCCTGACCAAACTGCGCGAAGCCTTGGGCGGTTTGGAAGCCGCCCTGCCCAACACCAAACAATCGCCCTCCTCCCTGATGACCAGCTGGCTGCTGCAAGGCCACTGTGAAGGCGGTTTTGAATTGGATAGCGATTGCGAACTCAAAGGCGTAGGAGATGTTGTTCCGGTCGTCAAAGTTTCCAAACAAGACCTGACTGCCGATGAAGTGGTACAACACGTCAAAAACGGCAAAACCGTTACCCAGCTGGGCTTGGTATGGCGCGAACAAATTGCGTTCATCCTCACCCAAGACTTTACGCTCAAACGCATCCAGTATCTGGACGTATTGCAAGAAGAAGCCGAAAGCAACGGTGACGATACCGCCAGCCTCGCCTTTGCCTCGCAAATCCTGATGACCGAAGCCATCAGCACCATGTTGGAAGAACTGGTTTCTTATTTGGGCGGCTGGCAAGAGTAATTTTTCAGACGGCCTTTTCATTGGGAAATATCAAAGGCCGTCTGAAATATAAATAGAAGTATCAGAAAGGATGTCATGATGTTGGGCGCAGTCATTGGCGATATTGCCGGATCAAGATTCGAGTTTGACAACTACCGTCACACCGATTTTGACATTTTCAGCCCCGACAGCGACTTTACCGATGACACGATTTGCACTGTTGCCATTGCCGATTGGGTTTTACAAGGCTGCAACGATAATTTGGCTTCTATTTTGCAAAGCTGGTGTAGGGCATATCCCTGTCCTAAAGGCGCATATGGCGGCCGCTTCTCACAATGGATAGAATGGAAAGATCCAGAACCTTATAATAGCTGGGGCAACGGCTCGGCCATGCGTGTTTCTGCCGTTGGTTGGGCATTTGCCACATTGGAAGAAACCCTGCATTTTTCCGAACAATCCGCCATCGTAACGCACAACCACCCGGAAGGCATTAAAGGCGCGCAAGCCGTAGCCGCCGCCATCTTTTGGGCGCGTACCGGTATAGGCAAAGCGCAAATCAAAGAAAACATTACACGACAATTCGGCTACGACTTGAGCCAAAGTTGCGACCAAATCCGCCCGTATTATCATTTCAACGAAAGCTGTCAGGAAACCGTACCTCAAGCGATGACCGCCTTTCTTGAAAGCGATGATTTTGAACACGCCATCCGACTGGCAGTTTCCCTGGGTGGAGACAGTGACACCTTGGCAGCCATTACCGGCAGTATTGCCGAAGCCTACCATGGTATCCCTACGACCATGCGCGAACACGCTTTAGCCATATTGCCACGCCGTATTGCTGAAACCCTGCTGACTTTTGAATCCCAATATCAGGCCGTCTGAAACTGCCTGCAAAAAGGAATGAATGATGAAATACCTCGCCCTACTCCCTATCGCCTTCATGCTGGGTACGCCTGCTATTGCCGAAACCATCAATCCTTATCAGGAAAAAGGTTGCGCTTATGATGGCGATATCGGCAAAGACGGCAAACCATCCGGTAAAGGCACATGGAAATGCCAAGACGGCCGCAGCTATGTCGGAGCCTTTAAAGACGGCAAATTTGACGGCAAAGGCGTATATACCGTTTCCAGCAACAGCGAAACCTTTATCGAACCCTTCTCATCCAACAGCGCCAAATTACGCAATATGACGCTGGAAGGCATGTTCAAAAAAGGCAAAGCGCACGGAAACTTTACCGCCTCTCAAAACGGCACACCCGTCTTCATCATGAAATGCGAAGACGGTATGATTAAAGAAGTCAAACTGCCTAAAAAATCTGCTTCAAAAGCCAAATAAACAGCCTTTCAGACGGCCTTATCCATATTTCAGGCCGTCTGAAACATCAATTAACAAGCCTGCCTAAAGGCTGTCGTGTTGATTTTAAAGAATTTCCAAACAACCCTTACCCCAGGACAACCACCATGAGCATTAAATCCGACAAATGGATACGCCGCATGGCCGAAGAACACGGCATGATTGAGCCGTTCGAGCCCAACCAAATCAAAGAGGCCAACGGCCAACGCATCATTTCCTACGGCACATCCAGCTACGGCTACGATATCCGTTGTGCCAATGAATTCAAAATCTTCACCAATATCAACAGCACCATCGTCGACCCGAAAAATTTCGACCCGAAAAACTTCGTTACCGTCGAAGACGACTGCTGCATCATTCCGCCCAACTCCTTTGCACTGGCGCGCACAGTCGAATATTTCCGCATCCCGCGCAACGTCCTGACCGTCTGCTTAGGCAAGTCCACTTACGCTCGCTGCGGCATTATCGTCAACGTTACCCCATTCGAGCCTGAGTGGGAAGGCTACGTTACGCTTGAGTTTTCCAACACTACCCCCCTGCCTGCCAAAATCTACGCCGGCGAAGGCGTGGCCCAAGTCTTGTTCTTTGAAAGCGATGAAGTCTGCGAAACTTCATACAAAGATCGCAACGGCAAATACATGGGGCAAACCGGTGTTACCTTGCCTAAGACCTAATGTACAAAATAAAAAAAGGCCGTCTGAAGTTTCAGACGGCCTTTTATCATTTCATTTAGAAACGGCGTTTCAGCTTGCAAGCCTGCAAGATATGAACGGCTAGTTCTTCCACAGATTTATCCGTTGTATTGGTAAACGGCACTCCGTGACGTTTGAACATATTTTGCGCATCGGCAATCTCGCTGCGGCAAGTATCGATTTTGGCATAGGTCGAATTAGGACGGCGTTCCTGACGGATAGCCTGCAGACGCTCGGGCTGAATGGTCAAGCCAAACAGCTTGTCTTTGTAAGGTTTGACCATACGCGGCAAATCGGTCGATTCCAAATCATCGGGAATCAATGGATAGTTTGCGGCGCGGATACCGTATTGCAGGGCCAGATAGAGACAGGTCGGCGTTTTGCCCGAACGGGACACGCCCATCAAAATCACATCCGCTTCCTGCAGGTTTTTATCGCTGACGCCGTCATCATGATTCAGTGAAAAATTGACCGCCTCCATACGCGCATCATAGCGTTGGGTATTGCCGATACTGTGGTGCCCCTGCTGGGCGGCAACCGCCTCCGTATTGAGTTCCTTTTCCAAAAGACCGAGAAAGGTTTCAAAGAAATTAATATGGAACGCATTGGCTTTCTTGATGATTTCACGGATTTCGTCATTGACTACACTGACAAAAGCAATCGGGCGCACGCCGAATTTTTCAGCTGACTGGTTGACTTTGTCTACAACAGCACGCGCTTTTTCAGGCGTATCGATAAACGGATAGGTATGGCGTTTGAACTCAACATTGCCAAATTGGTTCAGCAAGGCTTCACCGATATTTTCAGCAGTCAGGCCGGTTCGGTCGGAAATATAGAAGACTTGGCGTGGATCAGTCATAATGAATCCTCTTGAGGGTAACGTTTCAGACGGCAATCATAGCAGTTACAGCCTTTGCAATAAAGCAATTCCCGATAGATTACACAGGATTACAACAAATTTGAACAATTTTTAAATTGGCACAAAATTTTATTTTTTGCTATTTTGTAGAATTTTATTCTAAAATTGTAAAATAAATCTTGTTTATCAAATTTATTAACTTATTTTGTTTTCCATATTTAACAAGAAGATAACACGTAAAAACATGAATCTGATATTCACATTTCAGAAGGCTACACGCCTGAAAAGCACAATATCACAGACGAATTTGTGATTTTTAAAAAGATAAAACACATGACAGCCATCAAACGAATGGCTACAATAAGCAGGCGGATTTGTTTCTTTTTTAACATTTTTTGGATTGGATTGGACACACAAATGGCCGAAAACTACGTTATTTGGTTTGAAAACCTGCGTATGACTGACGTTGAGCGAGTGGGCGGTAAAAATGCCTCTTTGGGCGAAATGATCAGCCAACTGACTGAAAAAGGCGTGCGCGTTCCCGGCGGTTTTGCAACCACAGCCGAAGCTTATCGTGCTTTCCTGGCTCACAATGGTCTGAGCGAGCGTATTTCCGAAGCCCTGAAACAGCTGGATGTTGAAGACGTTGCCGAGTTGGCGCGCGTGGGTAAAGAAATCCGTCAATGGATTTTGGATACTCCGTTCCCTGAGCAGCTGGATGCTGAAATCGAAACAGCTTGGAACAAAATGGTTGCCGATGCCGGCGGTGCGGACATTTCCGTTGCCGTACGTTCTTCCGCAACAGCAGAAGACTTGCCGGACGCTTCTTTCGCCGGCCAACAAGAAACCTTCCTGAACATCAACGGCTTGGATAACGTTAAAGAAGCAATGCGCCATGTATTCGCTTCCCTGTACAACGACCGTGCCATTTCTTACCGTGTCCACAAAGGCTTCGAACACGATATCGTTGCCCTTTCTGCCGGCGTACAACGCATGGTGCGTTCTGACAGCGGTGCTTCCGGTGTGATGTTTACCATCGATACCGAATCCGGTTACGACCAAGTCGTTTTCGTTACCTCTTCTTACGGTCTGGGCGAAAACGTCGTACAAGGTGCGGTAAACCCTGACGAATTCTATGTATTCAAACCTACTTTGAAAGCAGGCAAACCGGCTATCCTGCGCAAAACCATGGGTTCGAAACAAATCAAAATGATCTTTACCGACAAAGCCGAAGCCGGTAAATCTGTCACCAACGTTGATGTACCTGCAGAAGACCGTCAACGCTTCTCCATTACCGATGCCGAAGTAACCGAGTTGGCTCATTACGCGCTGACCATCGAAAAACACTACGGCCGCCCAATGGACATCGAATGGGGCCGCGACGGCTTGGATGGCAAACTCTACATCCTGCAAGCACGTCCTGAAACTGTGAAATCTCAAGAAGACGGTAGCCGCAACCTGCGCCGCTTCTCTATCAACGGCGAAAAAGTTGTCTTGTGCGAAGGCCGAGCCATCGGTCAAAAAGTTGGTCAAGGTAAAGTTCGCTTGGTGAAAGATGCTTCCGAGATGGATTCCGTTGAAGTAGGCGACGTACTCGTTACCGACATGACCGACCCGGATTGGGAACCGGTAATGAAACGTGCTTCCGCCATTGTGACCAACCGTGGCGGCCGTACCTGCCACGCAGCGATTATTGCGCGTGAATTGGGTATTCCGGCTGTTGTAGGTTGTGGTGACGCTACCGATCTGCTGTCTGAAGGCCAAGAAGTGACCGTATCTTGTGCCGAAGGCGATACCGGCTTCATCTACTCCAGCTTGCTGGACGTACAAATTACCGATGTTGCTTTGGACAACATGCCTAAAGCGCCTGTAAAAGTGATGATGAACGTTGGTAACCCTGAATTAGCATTCAGCTTCGCCAACCTGCCTAGCGAAGGTATCGGCTTGGCGCGTATGGAATTCATCATCAACCGTCAAATCGGTATCCACCCTAAAGCCTTGTTGGAATTTGACAAACAAGACGACGAGTTGAAAGCGGAAATTACCCGCCGCATCGCTGGCTACGCTTCTCCTGTCGACTTCTATGTCGATAAAATTGCGGAAGGCGTGGCAACTTTGGCTGCTTCGGTTTACCCACGCAAAACCATCGTCCGTATGTCTGACTTCAAATCCAACGAATACGCCAACTTGGTGGGCGGCAGCATCTACGAACCGCACGAAGAAAACCCAATGTTGGGCTTCCGTGGTGCAGCGCGTTATGTAGCCGATAACTTCAAAGACTGCTTCGCACTCGAGTGCAAAGCCTTGAAACGCGTTCGCGATGAAATGGGTTTGACCAACGTCGAAATCATGATTCCATTCGTCCGTACTTTAGGTGAAGCAGAAGCTGTTGTTAAAGCCCTGAAAGAAAACGGTTTGGAACGCGGCAAAAACGGCCTGCGCCTGATCATGATGTGCGAGTTGCCAAGCAACGCTGTATTGGCAGAACAATTCCTGCAATACTTCGACGGCTTCTCCATCGGTTCTAACGACATGACCCAGCTGACCCTCGGCCTCGACCGTGACAGCGGTTTGGTATCTGACTCCTTCGACGAGCGCAACCCTGCCGTTAAAGTGATGTTGCACCTGGCAATCTCTGCTTGCCGCAAACAAAACAAATACGTCGGTATTTGCGGTCAAGGCCCATCAGACCATCCGGACTTCGCCAAATGGCTGGTTGAAGAAGGTATCGAAAGCGTATCGCTCAACCCTGATACCGTCATTGAAACCTGGCTGTATCTGGCTAACGAATTGAATAAATAAGTTCAATGAGACAAAAATCCCCTGCCCATTTATCCCGGCAGGGGATTTTTATTGCCTTATTCAATGCCGTCTGAAAAAACTTTCACTTTCTTTTACCTTATCGAAAAAATCCTTTATCATCAAAATAATAGAAAAATATGCCGCCATATCCAAAAATTTTCAATGTTAATATACTGCCTTTCTGTATTTTATCCCGTGTCTTTTGAGTGAACCTTTTTCCACTCTTCCTATCTATCATACGCAGCATAACGATACATTTTGAAATATCCCATGAATACAAACTTTATTTCCACCTTTCAGACGGCCTTGAAACGTCTGGCACTCATCAGCACCATTGCCGTCTTAGCAGCCTGCGCCGGCAACAATACCTCTTCCAACCGCGCCGTACCTGACGGCTACTACAAAGTCCGCCCTGGCGATACCCTGACCCAAATCGCCAAACGCTACGGACAAAATGTCAACACACTGGTTGCATGGAATAACCTTCCCAACGCCTCACAAATCGAAGTCGGCCAAGTATTGCGCGTCCGCCGTCATGTTGCCTCACGCAGCACTGCAACGCAGCAACGCCAAACCACTGCCGTTACCCCGATCAACCGATTGAACCTGCAATGGCCGACCGATAACGCCTTATCCTCCATTATCCAACGCTACAACGGCACAACCAGCAAAGGCATAGATATTGCAGGCACGCAAGGCCAACAAATCCGTTCTGCCGCAGCCGGTACCGTCATCTACGTTGGCGAAGAAGTCCGTGGCTACGGCAAGCTGATTTTAATCAGCCACAACGACTACACCATTACTGCCTATGCCCACAACGACACGCTTTTGGTACAAAAAGATCAAAAAGTCCAAGCAGGACAAGTTATCGCCACCATGGGTAGCAGCGATTCAGACAGCGTCAAACTTCATTTTGAAGTACGTCTAAACGGCAAAGCAGTCGATCCCCTGCCTTATTTGACCAGAACAAATTAATACCTCAATCAAAAGGCCGTCTGAAACAAAATTATTTCAGACGGCCTTTTGATTTGTCTCACCATAACACTCATTTCAACAAAGTATTGACCAACTTAACTTATGTTGATTGAGTGAGAACGCCGTTATACAATGACAATTCTTTTTAACATTCTATTTTAGGTGCCCTACTATGTCTCCTAATCGCATCCTTGCAACCGCATTCTTATTTGCTTCTGCATTCGCCAGCGCAGATGTTCATATTGATGAAAGCATCCCTTACCGCGACAAAGAAGAAATCGATACCCGTATCGTTTCTGAATGTTTAGAAGTGGGCAGCATTATGTCCAAATCTTTGCAAGAAACTGCAGCCAAAAGTGATGTAACTGTTGTCCGTGACGGTAAAAAACAAGGCACATACGCAGATATCGCCATTACTTCCGCTATGAGCGCAGGCAATGCCTTTATCGGTCACGCCAAAGGTATGGCGGTTTCAGCCGCTTTGTATGTTGACGGCAAACAAGTTAATAAAAAAACCTTCACCCGCAACTCTTCCGGCGGCATGTTTGGCGCCTATAAAAGCTCTTGTGCGGTCTTAAATCGCACTTCTAAAGTCTTGGGTTCAGATATTGCTCAATGGATTGTTAACGAACAAAAAAATGCTCAAGACAAATAAAACCCCAATTTGATAAAGGCCGTCTGAAAAACCATATTTCAGACGGCCTTTATATTCTCTATTTCTCTAGAAACAAAGAAATAAATTACCCATTAATCATTGTCAGAAATAGAGAATTTTATTTCTAACGCCCTTGATTTTAGAATACCTACCCTCAATTATTAACACCATAAGAATTTTGTATATTAGCAGTCAAAGGAATAACATGGCAGAAAAAAACTATTATGAAATACTGGGCGTTGCCAAAGATGCGGATGAGGCCGAAATCAAAAAAGCCTACCGAAAACTGGTGCGCAAATACCACCCCGATGTCAGCAAAGAACCTGACGCAGCCGAACGTACGGTAGAAATCAACCGTGCCTACGAAACGCTTTCCGACAAAGAAAAGCGGGCTGAATACGATGAAATGTTGGCTAATCCTTACGGACGCAGCGCCGGAGGCAATCCGTTCGGTCAAGAAGGCAATCCGTTTGGCAATGGATTCAATGGTGGTGGCTTCCGCTATGAACGTCATGAAGGCGAGCCGTTCGGAGCGGGGGACTTCAATTTTGAAGATCTGTTTTCATCATTCCGCCAATCCCACACTCGTTCCGAACAACCCCGAGGCCCAATAAAAGGTGAGGATCAACATGCTGAATTGAGTATTGATATTTATGCAGCGTATGTTGGTGCAGAACGTAGCATGACTTTGAATGTGCCGACTCTAGACGAATACGGACGTGCGGTTTATCAAAATAAAACCCTCAACGTTAAAATTCCCAAAGGTATTGCAGAAGGCCAACAAATCCGTTTGGCCGGTCAAGGTTTGCCGGGATACAACGGCGGGGAAAACGGTGACTTGTACTTAAAAATCAAGTTCCACGACCAACCTGATTTATATGTCAAAAACAGGAAAGACGTATATCAAACAATAGATGTCAAACCTTGGGAAGCCGTATTGGGCGGCAAAATCATCGTCCCTACCGCTTCAGGCCGCTTACAGGTCAATCTGCCTGCCAACAGCCAAAGCGGTAAAAGCATCCGCCTTAAAGGCAAAGGTATTCCTGCAAAAGAAGCCGGAGACCTTTATCTTAATATCCGCATTAATGTTCCGCCAGTAGAGAGCGAAGCCGACCGTGCCGCATGGGAAAAATTGGCCGAACACTTTGCCGCAAAACAAGCATAAGAGAAAGGATAAATTATGATTCAGTCCTCCGATATTACCCTTACTTTTGAAGAAATCGTTGCCGCCAGCCGCTGCCGTCGCGATTGGCTGTTGGAACTTATAGCAGAAGACATCATCAGCATCGATGGTGCACCTGAAAAAAGCACCTTCAGTGGTTTTCATCTTGCCCGCATCCGTCGCGCACAACGCTTAAGCCGTGATTTTGAGGCCGGCATTCCCGCATTGGGGCTGATTATGCGGCTGTTAGACGAGGTGGAAGAACTCAGAAAAATACAGCGTCCGCTGGTACTACTCGAAGAAGAGTAAATATCGACAAGTTGTTCGATTAAATATTGATGACAAGAAAAAGTTTTTGATGTTTATTGATATTCTATAATAAAAGGCCGTCTGAAAATATTTTCAGACGGCCTTTTTAATACCTTAATTAACAACAGCGTCCGCCGTTGCCGCCGCAACGGCGTTTGCGGCAGTAGTCTTGGAATTGCAGCTCAGTCATGACCGGCGCGTTGGGATTATGTCTGCGCTGGCGGGCAACGTAGTTTTCATAATCTGGAACACCGGCCATCAAGTTTGCTGTCAGCTTGATGGTTTTCCACCAAGAGGCAAGCTTATGCTTCACTTTGAGCCTCCGGCTGTTTACCGTCGCGGTACACTGCTGGAATTTCTTTAGCAGTTGGCCAGCCGACTTTACGGGCTTTCATGGCGGTACGGAAACCGTACACGGCGACAATCACGACAACTGCCAGGAACAAAGCGGTCAGACCGGCATTGATTTGGTCGTTGAAGATGATTTGTGACATTTCGCCAATGTCTTTAGCTGGAGCAAGGACTTCGCCTGAAGCCAAGGCATCGCGATATTTGCCTGCGTGAGCCAAGAAGCTGACGCGTGGGTCGCTGTGGAACAGTTTTTGCAAACCGGCATAGCAGGTGACAAACAATACGCCGAAAGCAGGAACCAAAGTTACCCAAACATAGCGATCGCGTTTCATTTTCACCAATACAACGGTACACATAATCAACGCTACGCCTGCAAGCATTTGGTTGGCGATACCGAACAACGGCCAGAGCGAGTTGATACCACCCAGAGGGTCGGTTACGCCGGTATAGAGGAAGTAACCCCACAATGCCACGGCCAAGAATGTTGCAACCAAGTTGGCAGGGATAGAGTCGGTGTTACCAAATGGTTTGTAGAAGATACTGCCCAAGTCTTGAATCATGAAACGTGCGACGCGCGTACCGGCATCGACGGCGGTCAGGATGAACAAGGCTTCAAACAACAGGGCAAAGTGATACCAGAACGCCATCATGGCTTCACCCGGAATCAGTCGGCTCATGATGTGTGCCATACCTACTGCGAGGGTAGGCGCACCGCCCGCACGGGAAAGGATGGTGTTTTCGCCCACTTCCTTAGCGGTATGCAACAGGGTTGCGGCATCGACAGGGAAGTTCAGTTTAGTGGTGATGACTTCGGCAGCAGTGTTGGCATCAGTACCAATCAGCGCGGCTGGGCTGTTCATCGCGAAGTACACGCCTGGATCAAGCGAAGCGGCGGCAGCCAGAGCCATAATGGCCACAAAGCTTTCCATAATCATGCCGCCGTAACCGATCATGCGGACGTGGGTTTCGTTTTCCAGCATTTTTGGTGTGGTACCTGAAGAAATCAGCGCATGGAAGCCTGAAACCGCACCACAAGCAATGGTAATGAACAAGAATGGGAACAATGCACCGGAGAATACCGGGCCTGAACCATCGATAAAGTGGGTAACTGCAGGCATTTGCAGAGTCGGGTTAACAATAACGATACCCAAAGCCAAAGCTGCAATCGTACCGATTTTCAGGAAGGTAGACAGATAGTCGCGCGGAGTCAGCAAGAGCCAAACCGGCAATACGGAAGCCACGAAACCGTAAATCATAATCGCCCAAGTCAGCTGAATGCCGTCAAGGTCGAACCAGTGACCAAAGGAGCTGTGGGCAACATCTTCACCGTAAATCACGGCCAACATCAGCAAAATAAAGCCGACGATGGAAATCTCGCCAATTTTGCCCGGACGGATATAACGGGTGTAGATACCCATAAACAAGGCAATCGGCATAGTCGCTGCTATGGTGAACGTACCCCAAGGGCTGTGAACCAATGCTTTCACAACGATCAGCGCCAACACCGCCATGATGATGACCATAATCATCAAAATACCGATGGATGCAATCACGCCTGGGACGGTACCGAGTTCTTGTTTCACGATATCGCCCAAAGACTTACCGTCACGGCGCATAGAAACAAACAGTACCATCATATCCTGTACGGCACCGGCAAAAACCACGCCGAAGATAATCCACAAAGTACCGGGCAGATAACCCATTTGCGCTGCCAATACAGGACCAACCAGAGGGCCTGCGCCGGCAATAGCGGCAAAGTGGTGTCCGAACAGTACGCCTTTATGTGTAGGAACATAGTCCAAGCCGTCATTGTGGCGTTCTGCCGGAGTCAGACGGTTAGGATCAAGCTGCATCACACGGTTGGCAATGTAAAGACTGTAAAAACGGTAGGCAATGCAGTATACCGAAATGGCGGCCGTAACCATCCAAATCGCACTGACTTGCTCGCCACGGCTGAGAGCTAAAGTAGTAAAGGAGGCCAAGCCTACCAGAACCACGATGCCCCAGATCAAAAATGATTTGAGCGATTTCATTGATTTATCCTTAAAACGTGATGCACAAAGGCTTGCTTTAGCGACAAACTGCCTTAATGCGCTTCAGAAAGACCAATCATTATAGTCTTCATGATTTCATGAGTGAAATGTCATTTCAACCCAAATTTGACTGAAAACAAAATGATTAGTTCGTTCGTAAGGTTAACACAAACAGACAATATACCCTTCATTTTTTACTTCAAAACCAAATATTCCTTAACATATAGCAAACGAAAGGCCGTCTGAAAACCCAAATATTCAGTTTTCAGACGGCCTGACAAACGGTCAATGCTATAATCCGACATTCCCATTTCTCTATATTGCCATACCATGCAAAACAACGATTCCGAAACCATGCGCCTCTCCAAACGCATGGCGCAATTAGGCTTATGCTCTCGCCGCGAGGCAGACAGCTACATCGAGCAAGGCTGGGTCAAAGTCAACGGCCAAACCGCCGTACTTGGTCAAAAAGTCACCGAGCGCGACCGCATCGACCTCAACAAACAAGCCCATGAAAAACAAGCAGCGCGTGTAACCATCCTTCTGAACAAACCCGTCGGCTACGTCAGCGCGCAGGCAGAAAAAGGCTATAAATCTGCCGCAGAACTCATTACCGCCGACAACCATTGGGAAGGCGACGACAGCCGTATCCCTTTCAGCGAAAAGCACAAATTCGGCTTAGCCCCTGCCGGCCGCTTGGACATTGACTCTGTCGGATTGTTGGTACTCACTCAGGACGGCCGTATTGCCAAACAACTGATTGGCGAAAACAGCAGCAGCGAAAAAGAATACCTTGTCCGCGTCCGTGGCAAACTGGACGACAAAGGCCTCGCTCTGCTCAACCACGGCTTGAGTTTGGACGGAGAAAAATTGCGCCCCGCCAAAGTCGAATGGCAAAACGAAGACCAGTTGCGCTTTATTTTGCGACAAGGCAAAAAACGCCAAATCCGCCGCATGTGCGAACTGGTCGGCCTGCGCGTCGTCGGTTTGAAACGCATCCGCATGGGAAAAGTCAAACTCGGCAGACTGCCGCCGGGCAAATGGCGTTATTTACGCGCTGACGAATCGTTTTAATTGCAGATAACAAAAAGGCCGTCTGAACACACATTTCAGACGGCCTGATCTTTTACTGCTTACTCAATATACGTAAACTTCGCACGTTTGATATTGCATAGGATTTCGTATGGAATCATACCGGCAACTTCGGAAACTTCATTGATATTAATCACATCACCCCAAAGCTCGACTTCCGCGCCCAAGCCCTCTTTCGAGGCTTCCAGTTCAACCGTAATCATATCCATAGATACCCTGCCGATAATACGGCTACGCTTACCATCCACGGCCACAGGGGAATTAGTAGAAGCGCGACGCGGATAACCGTCGGCATAGCCGCAGGCAATCAAACCGACACGGGTAGATTTGCTGGTGTAGAACGTTGCGCCGTAGCCAATCGGAGAATGCGGCTGCAACACGCGCTCGCCGAAAACGCGAGAAGTCAGGCGCATAACCGGTTTCAAACGCTCATCCACGCCGCCGAAAGGCGAAATACCATATAAGGCCAGACCGGCACGTCCCCAATCGCGGCGTGCTTCAGGCACGTTCAAGATCGCGGCGGAATTGGCCAAGCTCTCCTCGCCTTCCAAACCCTCACACGCCAAATCAAACGCTTCAAGCTGCATTTCGGTCATGCCGTTTTCCGGTTCGTCCGCGCAGGCAAAATGGCTGAATTTCACAATATTTCCAACCGATTCGGATTGTTTCAATGCAGTATAGGCAGCGGCATAGTTGTGTGGAAAGAAACCGGCACGGTGCATACCTGAGTCCATTTTCAGCCATACGGTTGTCGGGCTTTGCCACTCATGATGCGCAAACGCCTCCAGCTGCCATTGGCTACCGATTGCCGGCCACAAATCATAACGGTCAACATCCGCATACTCCGCATCCTCAAATACGCCTTCCAACAAAACAATCGGATTTTTAATGCCGTTTTGACGCAACTCCACGCCTTCATCTACCGTTGCCACCGCAAAGCCGTCGGCAATATCCGCCAACGCGTGTGCACATCTGACCGCACCATGCCCGTAAGCATCGGCCTTAATCACAGCCAACAATTTATTGCCGTGCAACTCTTTGAGAAAACGATAATTTTGACGTAAATTATCCAAACGGATTTGCGCATTGAGCGGACGCATAATGTATTCCTCTTATCGGCATTTCGTTTCAGACGGCCTGCCCTATTACTTTGAAGTAAATATTATAGGTCAAAAACCACACAGGATTCCATGAAATACACAAGAATAATCTATTCATAATTTAGACCTCATGCTCTCCTTCAGGCATTTATGCTTCTTCTCAAGCTGTTTTAAGGTTATGATTCAATCCAAATGAAAACGACAGACATCAAGGCCATGAAAGAACTCGACAAAACCGACTTAAAAATTCTCAAGCTCTTACAACAAAATGCACGCATCCCCATGACCGAATTGGCTGAAAAAGTCGGTCTCTCCACCACGCCGGTAACCGAACGCGTCCGCCGCTTGGAACGCGACAACCTTATTACCGGCTATCATGCCCATCTGAATCCTCATGCTTTAGGTCAAAGCCTCTTGGTCTTTGTCGAACTGAAACTGCGCTCCAAATCCGGAAATATTTTTGAAGACTTCAAACGCGAAGTGCTGAAGATTCCTCAAATTCTAGAATGCCACTTGGTCTCCGGCGAATACGACTACCTTATTAAAGTCCGCCTGCCCAATATGTCCGCCTATCGCGATATGCTCGGCAATATCCTGCTGCAACTGCCGGCTGCATCCGAAAGCCGCAGCTATGTTGTCATGGAAGAAGTCAAAGAAGAAGTGGTATTAGACATCTAATTCTATTCAACAAACAAAGGCCGTCCGAAAGATTACAACATTCAGACGGCCTTTATTTTAAATAGGCAAAAAAAAACGCACACATCCGACAGAATGTGTGCCAAGTCTACAAAGGAGAAATAGAGGAGAAACTATTAACTGACTACTCGAACCAGCTAACGAGACGAATTATGCAACAAGAGATTCAACCGTGCAAGTATTTTTCTTGTAAAATTTCTTAATTATTCGATTTACAAATTTTAAATGTAATTATATTTCAATGCGGATAAAAAAATGCGCATACCGTTTCGATATGCGCCAAGTCTACAAAGGAGAAATAGAGGAGAAAAATCAAGCTGCATCAAGCAACTCAACGGCGCGAATTATCCTAGCCTTCTACCCGCCTGTCAACCGTTTTCCTATCTATTTTCAAGTATTTTGCTAAAAAACAACAAATCCGCTATTCCCCTCTTTTTCTTGCTATTTTTGCCCATATATAAAAAGAATTTAGGGCCGTCTGAAACTTATATTGCCACTAAATATAAACGGCTCCATACTCACACATTCATCGTCCATATCAACCCGACCCAAAGACCATGACCACCCCTCTCTCCCTTGCCGTTGTCGGCCATACCAACACAGGCAAAACCTCGCTCTTACGTACGCTTTTGCGCGACAGCACCTTCGGCGAAGTAAAAAACGCGCCATCCACCACGCGCCATGTCGAAGAAGCCCTTATCAACGATGGCGACGACAGCTTGGTTTACCTCTACGACACCCCCGGCCTTGAAGATGCAGGTGGCGTGTTGGACTGGCTGGAAACCCACACATCCGCACGCGATGACGGTATTGAGCGCATTCAGCAATTCCTCAGCAATCATGAAGCACATCACGAATTCAACCAAGAGGCCAAAGTGCTGCGCCAAGTCATGCAAAGCGATATGGCCATGTACGTCATCGATGCGCGGGAACCCGTCCTTGACAAATACAAAGACGAGCTGACCATTTTGTCTTGGTGCGCCAAGCCCATCATGCCCGTGTTCAACTTTACCCAAAATCAAGACCTGACCGCTTGGACCAATATGCTCGCCCGCAGAAACCTGCATGTTTACGCCGGTTTCGATACCGTTGCCTTCGACTTTGAAGGCGAAATCCGATTGTGGGACAACCTCGCCACCATGTTACCTAAGCGCGGCATCCTCGACCGCCTCATCAATATGCGCCGTCGCGAGTGGCAACGGCTGGATACGGAAGCGCGCCGTGAAATTGCCGATTTTCTACTGGATGCCGCCGCATTTACCCAAGAAATTGCCGAAAACGACGACCCTGCACCGACTTTGGAAGTCATGCAATCGGAAATCCGACAACTTGAGCGGCAAATGCAACAACGCCTGTTCACACTTTACCGCTTCTATCACGACGAAGTCGGCAGCGACAGCACATGGATGCCCAAAGCCTTCAAACAAGATCCGTTTGACAGCGAATTGCTCAAACATTACGGCATCCGTACCGGTACCGGCGCAACTGCAGGCGCACTCATCGGATTAGGCTTGGATATTGCCACGCTTGGCGGCTCACTTGGTTTGGGTACCGCCATCGGCGGACTATTGGGCGGTATTTTGCCCAATGCCCAAGACATCACCGACAAAATCAACGGCCGACAAACCCTGCATATCGATCCGGAAACTCTTACCCTACTCGCCGCACGCGCACTGGATTTGTTGCACGTCTTACAAACGCGCGGCCATGCGGCTCAATCGCATATCGAGCTAAAAGAACGCAAAGCGCCCTGGAATGCGGCCAAATTGCCAAGCGAACTCAACAAAGCGCGCAGCAACCGCAAATGGTCTTCGCTCAACACACACCAGCCCGAAGCCAGCCGTAACGAACGCGCAGCCTATGTCGCCACTTTAAGCGAGAAATTAAAAGCTTAGAATTGCCGCATAACAAAAAGGCCGTCTGAAACCCAAATGTTTCAGACGGCCTTTTAATCTTAGCAGGCAAATACTTATTCGGCAGCTTTGGTTTCGCGTTTCAAACCGCCGCCAAGTGCTTTATACAAGTCGGCAAGATTTTCCAGACGGGTCAGCTGATTAGCCAAAAGAGCAGTTTCTGCGCCGTAACTGCTGCGCTCTGCATCCAGCAAATCCAATGCGCTGGATACGCCATGTTTGTAGCGCAGGCTGATGAGGCGCAGGCTGTCGTTGTAGGCGCGGCTTTGTTTGCTCAAAGCGTCATAGCTTTTATCCAGCTGTTCGCGTGCAACCAACGCATTGGAAACGTCTTTGAATGCAGATTGAACAGCGGCTTCATAAGCAACGATTTGTGCTTGTTGGCGCAGTTTGGCTACGTCAAGATTGGCTTTGTTTGTGCCCCAGTCAAAGATAGGCAGGGTGATGGATGGTGCAAAAGCCCAAATACCCGTGCCGCTCTTAAACAGGCCGCTCAACTCGCCGGAAGCGGTACCGACAGAACCGGTCAGGCTGATGCGCGGGAAAAACGCCGCACGTGCCGCACCGATATTGGCATTGGCTTGTTTGAGCGCGTGTTCGGCCGCACGGATATCCGGACGGTTGAGCAACACGTCCGAACTCAAACCGGCAGGCAGTTTGGTCATTTTGAACTGTTTGTTCAAAGGCAAACCGGCAGGCAAGTCTTCAGGCAAAGGTTGATTAATCAACATAGCCAAAGCATTACGCGCTTGCTCGCGGTTCTTTACCGCGGATGCGTAATCAGCTTTGGCCGATTCGATCAGCGCTTCCTGTTGGCGCAAATCAACAGCGGAAATTACGCCGGCCTTATGGCGTAATTGCGAGAGCTTGTAAGTCGCTTCACGGGTTTGCAATACGCGTTGTGCCAATGCCATAGATTCCTCAGCGTAGCGTTCGTTAAAGTAGGCTTTGGCAACGGTAGAAATCAAGGTCAGATGGGCAGCATCGCGGTTGGCGGCCACATTGAAATAACCTTGCAACGCAGCTTCACTGGTGCTGCGAACACGGCCGAAAAGGTCAAGTTCATAAGAGGTTGCGCCCAAACCCACTTTGTATTGACTGCTGACGCTGCCGCCACTCAAACTGCCTTGACGCGAACCTGTACCGCTGGCATTGACGGTTGGCAACAAATTATTACGCGCAATCATGTATTGCTTGCGGTAGATTTCCGCATTCAGCGCGGCTGTACGCAAATCGGTATTGCGTTCCAATGCGATGTCGATCAGGCGGTGAAGGCGAGGATCGGCAAAGTAATCTTGCCAACCCAATTCGGCTGCACGGATACCGTCGTCAACAGTGTCGTATTTAAACGTATCGGCCACGGCAACTTGAGGCTGCTCATATTTCGGCATCATGGTACAGGCCGACAAAGCCACGGCGGCGGCAACGGCGGTCAGTACAGGTTTGAATGTAATCTTCTTCATTTTAGAATCCTTTAGCATTTTGAGGCCGTCTGAAAATTTTTCAGACGGCCTTTGCTTTAGTGCTTGTCTGAATCGTGTTTACCGTCTTCAATCATGCCGGCTTCAGCGGCGTGTTTGGCGGCCATCTCATGCTCGTGTGCGGTTTCTTTAAAGAATTTGCGCACAACCACATAGAACAAAGGCACAAGGAACACAGACAGAATCGTACCGATCAACATACCCCAGACCACGGTCGTACCAATCGCACGTTGGCTGGCGGAGCTGGCACCGCTGGCAACATAAAGCGGTACCACGCCCAAGATGAAGGCAAACGAAGTCATGATAATCGGACGGAAACGCAAGTGTGCGGCGGCAAGCGCAGCTTCAAGCGCGCTCTTGCCTTGCGCTTGCAGGTCTTTGGCAAACTCGATAATCAAAATCGCGTTTTTCGCACTCAAACCCATCACCGTAACGAAACCGACTTGGAAGTAGATATCGTTGGCGTATGCCGGAATACTGCCCAGCAGCGCTTCAAACATGTTGCGGCCGGTCACGCCCAATGCCGCGCCAATCAAGCCCAACGGAATCACAAGGATAACCGCCAACGGGATAGACCAGCTTTCGTACAAAGCAGCCAATACCAAGAATACAGCGGCAGCGGCCAATGCGTACAACACGACAGTTTGCGAGCTGCCTTTAGCCTCTTCACGAGACTGACCGCCCCATTCCAGACTGTAACCGCCGCCCATTTCATCAACCATTTGCTGCACCGCAGCCATGGCTTGACCGGAAGATACGCCATTAACAGGAGAGCCGGAAAGCTCCATTGCCGGATAACCATTGAAGCGGACGCTTTGTTCCATACCGGTTTCCCAAGAAACAGTAGCAATGGTAGAAAGCGGTACGGCAACGCCGGATTTGTTCGGTACAGTCAGGTTCAGAATATCGGCAGGCTGCATACGGGCACTCGCATCAGCTTGTACCATCACGCGTTGCAGACGGCCTTGATTCGGGAAGTCGTTTACATAAGACGAACCCAAAGAAGAAGCCAAAGCAGTACGGATATCAGAGAACGAAATACCTTGTGCGGCTGCTGCGGCACGGTTGATGTCGATTTTCAACTGCGGCGCATCTTCCAAACCGCTCGCACGAACGGTACTTGGGTTAAACAAACCGCTTTTGCGCATTTTGTCAATCAACTCATTGCGCTTGGCCAACAATGCAGCATGGCCGCTGTTGTTACGGTCTTGCAGGTAAATCGTCAAGCCGGAGCCTGTACCCAATTCCATAATGGCAGGAGGCACAATCGCTAAACCGAAACCGTCTTTCAGCGTAGCCATCATCATACCGGTCAACTTACCGGAAATAGAAGTCGCATCGCTGCCCGGGGCAGTACGTTCGCTCCAGTCTTTCAGAATGACAAAGCCCAAAGCCATGTTTTGACCGGAACCTGAAAAACTGAAGCCGGAAACGGTAATGATGTTCTCAATCTCAGGTATAGATTTTGCCAGCTGAGTGATTTGAGCCAAAGTTGCATCGGTACGCTCTTTGGTCGCGCCGGCAGGCAGCTGTACGCTCAACATCAAGTTACCTTGGTCTTCAGTCGGCAAGAAGGAAGTCGGCAGACGCATAAACAGGAATACGCCCACAACAGTCAAACCAATATAGACAACCATCATGCGCAAAGTCTTGCGCAAGACTTTGGCAACCCAGCCTTCGTAGCCGTGTGTCCAGCTGTCGAATTTTTTGTTAAACCAACCGAAGAAACCTTTTTTCTCTTCGTGATGACCCTTCTGAATCGGTTTGAGCATGGTGGCACATAATGCCGGCGTCAGCGTCAAGGCAAGGAATGCGGAGAATGCAATCGATGCCGCCATGGTCAAGGCAAACTGTTTGTAAATGTTACCTGTTGCACCGCTAAACATTGCCAGCGGAACAAATACGGACATCAACACGGCAGTAATACCAATCACCGCGCCGGAAATCCGACCCATCGCTTTTTTGGTTGCAGCCTTAGGCGACAGACCTTCACTCGCCATAATACGCTCAACGTTTTCAACGACCACAATCGCGTCATCGACCACAATACCGATCACCAATACCATCGCAAACATGGTCAATACGTTAATCGACATACCCATGTATGAGATAAAGGCAAAACCGCCCAACAGGGAAATCGGTACAACAATGGTCGGAATCAGCGTATAGCGGATGTTTTGCAGGAAGAGATACATCACTAAGAATACCAATACGATGGCTTCCAAAAGCGTATGGATCACTTTCTCAATCGAAATTTCCACAAATTTGGAAGTATCGTAAGGAACTTTCCAGCTCATGCCGTCTGGAAAATACTTCTGCAAAACTGCCATTTTTTCTTTCACGGCAGTCGCCGTTGCCAAAGCGTTACCGCTGTTAGACAGCATCACTGCCATACCGGTGGTATTCACGCCGTTCAAACGAGTGGAAGTAGAATAGTCCTGCATACCCAAGCTGACTTTGGCAACGTCTTTCAGATAGACATTAGAACCATCGGTATTGGATACCAAAATGATGTTGCCAAACTCTTCAGCAGTGCTCAGCTGACCTTGCGCCGTCACAGTTGCTGAAATAGTCTGACCTGCAGCCGCCGGCAAAGAACCGATAGAGCCTGCAGAAATTTGGATATTTTGTGTCGCAAGCGCATTGGTTACCGTTGCAAAAGACAGGTTGTAGTTTTGCAGTTTTTTCGGGTCAACCCAAATACGCATGGCGCGTTGCGCACCAAACAATTGTACCTGCCCTACCCCGTCAATACGCTGCAGTTCAGGAATGATATTGCGCTGGGCGTAATCGTTCATTTCCTCAATGGATTGCTTTTCAGAAGAAAGCATGACCACTTGCAAGAAGTTGGAACGCGCTTTAGATACGGTTACACCATATTGCTGTACGGTAGAGGGCAATGTGGACAACACTTCCGACAATTTGTTCTGCACGTCTACCTGCGCCAAATCTTCATTGGTTTCCGGTGCAAACGTCAGACTGACGCTGCCGCTGCCACTGGAATTGGCAGAAGTCGTCATATAGTCCAAACCTTCCACACCGTACATATTACGTTCGATAACGGCCAGTACGCTGTCTTCCATTACCTGAGCCGAAGCGCCCGGATAAGTAGCGCGCAAAGTAATAGTCGGTGCAGCAACGGACGGATATTGGGAAATCGGCAGTTTTTGAATGCCGAAAATACCCGCTGCGATGATAAAAATCGCAATAACCCATGCAAAGATGGGGCGGTCAATAAAAAACTTAGACATTCACGCGTTCCTTATTTGGCTTCAGATGCAGCTTTAGCTTCAGGCTTGGCCTCGGATGCAGCTTGGCCGTCTGAAACTGCCGGTGTTGCTGCCGCAGCGCTTGCAGGCGGCGTCCATTCTTTCGGCGTTACCTGTTTAGCACCCGACATAGCGGCAATGCTGATGCCTTCAACAATCACTTTGTCGCCGTCTTTAAGGCCGTCTGTAATAACCCAATTGCTACCTTGCTGTTGGGCAATGGTCACGACACGCGCTTCCATTTCGCTCTTGTCATTCACTACCATCACAGTATCTTGCGAACCGCGGGTAACTGCTTGTTGCGGCACCACAAATGCATTATCCACTGCCACTTGTTCCATCAACACGCGTACATACAAGCCCGGCATCAAGATATTTCTGTCGTTAGGAATGGCGGCGCGCAAGGTAATTTGACCAGTCGTTTCGTTGACAGTCGGATCTGCAAACAGCAGACGGCCTTTTTCAGGGTAAACCGTACCATCGTCAAATTTGATGTCCACTGCAATCGCGCCGTTTGCCGCCAACAATTTGCCTTCGGCAACCTGTTGACGCAGTTTCATGACCTCACTGGCAGACTGGGTAACATTGACATACATCGGATTGGTTTGTTGGATGGTGGCCAAAACAGTGGTATCGCCGGAATTCAGCAGCGTACCTTCAGAAACTTTAGATTGACCGATAAAGCCGGAAATCGGCGCAGTAATGCGGGAGCGGTTCAGGCTGATACCGGCAGATTTGATGGCTGCTTGTGCAGATTTGACGCCTGCCTCTGCTGAACGCTTGGCCGTTACGGCCGCATCATATTCTTGTTGGCTGATGGCATCGGCGGCAACCAGCGGTTTGTAGCGGGCCAAGTCGGCATTCGCTTTAGCCAAAGTCGCTTGCGCACTCGCCAACTGGGCGCGTGCGCTTTCTAAGTTTGCTTCATAAGTTGAGCTGTCGATTTGGTACAAAGGCTGACCGGCTTGCACATAGCTGCCTTCTTGGAACAGGCGTTTTTGCAAAATACCGCCGACTTGGGCGCGAACTTCGGCAGTACGCAACGATTCCAGACGGCCCGGCAACTCGGTTGTCAATGCAACGGTTTCCGGATGCACGGTAACCACGCGGACTTCAGGCGCAGGTTGATTTTGCTGTTGCTGACTGCCTTGCGCCTGTTGGCCGGCTGCCTTCTCATCGCCTTTGCCGCAAGCAGAAAGCGCCAATGCAGTAGCCGCCGCAATCGCCGCGACACGCATCATTTTAGAAGCATAAAGAGCCATAATTTTCCTATCTCTATGATAAATAAGGGTTTGACTAATTAAAAATTGATTACTTTAATTTCATATTTCATAAGCAGAAATTGCCTGTTTTCATGAAAAACAGGCTGATTATATAGTGTTGAGAAACACTATATAATATTAAATTGAATTATACATACATTCTTGCATGTTCAGAAGTAATTTTTTATAATCCGAACCATAAATTTACATTTCCTACAAAACAACTATGAGAAGAACCAAAACCGAAGCCTTAAAAACCAAAGAATATCTCATGCTTGCCACATTGGATACGTTTTATCAGAAAGGCATTGCCCGCACCTCGCTTAACGAAATTGCCCAAGCCGCAGGCGTAACGCGCGGCGCGCTGTATTGGCATTTCAAAAACAAAGAAGATTTGTTTGACGCCTTGTTCCAACGGATTTGCGACGACATCGAAAGCTGCATAAAAGAAGACTCGAACAACAATAACGAACAGGCTTGGTCAAGCTTCCGACTGACCCTGACCCGTTTTTTCGAGCGCCTGCAACACAACGAGCTTCACTATAAATTCCACAGCATTTTGTTTTTAAAATGCGAACACACCGAGCAAAACGAGGCGGTCATTGCCATCGCTAAAAAACACCAATCACTATGGCGTGAAAAAATCGTTGCTGTCCTGACTGATGCGGTACAACAAAAAGCGTTGGCGGATAATTTGGATATCGATATGGCAGTCATCTTCATCAAGTCTTCATTAGACGGCTTTATTTGGCGCTGGCTTTCTTCAGGTCAAGGCTTCGATTTAGCTCAAACTGCCCCACGCATGATTGAAATCATCATTGATACATTGGAAAACCATCCGCAATTAAGAAAACAATCATAAACATCAAAAATAAAAGGCCGTCTGAAACATTAAAAGTTTCAGACGGCCTTTTGGTTCAAACCTGCTTAACGTGTTACCGGTTTGTAACGGATACGTTTCGGTTTCGCGCCCTCTTCGCCCAAACGGCGTTTCTTGTCGGCTTCGTATTCCTGATAGTTACCGTCGAAGAACACCCATTTAGAGTCGCCTTCACAAGCCAAGATATGCGTAGCGATACGGTCGAGGAACCAGCGGTCGTGCGAAATCACCATCACGCTGCCGGCAAATTCCAACAATGCGTCTTCCAGCGCGCGCAGGGTTTCTACGTCGAGGTCGTTGGACGGTTCGTCCAGCAGTAAGACATTACCGCCGCTCAACAAAGTTTTTGCCAAGTGCAGACGGCCGCGTTCGCCGCCGGAAAGTTGCCCCGCAATTTTGCTTTGGTCGCTGCCTTTGAAGTTAAAGCGTCCCAAATATTGGCGGGCTGGAATTTCAAACTGACCAACCTGCAAAATATCGCGGCCTTCGGCGATGTTGTCGAACACGGTTTTGTCGTTTTGCAAACCTTCGCGGCTTTGGTCGATCAAGCTCATTTTCACGGTTTGACCGATTTTCACTTCGCCGGAATCAGGCTGCTCTTTGCCTGAAATCATTTTAAACAGCGTAGATTTACCCGCGCCGTTCGGACCGATGATGCCGACAATCGCGCCCGCAGGTACTTTAAAGCTCAAATCGTCAATCAGCACTTTATCGCCGAACGATTTGGAAACGTTCACAAATTCAATTACTTCGTTACCCAAACGTTCGGCAACAGGGATAAAGATTTCCTGAGTTTCGTTGCGTTTTTGGTATTCGTAGTTGCTCATTTCTTCAAAACGCGCCAGACGCGCTTTGGACTTGGCTTGGCGGCCTTTGGCATTCTGGCGCACCCATTCCAATTCCTGCTTCATCGCTTTCACGCGCGCGGCTTCGGATTTTGCCTCGTTTTCCAAGCGTTTTTCTTTCTGCTCCAGCCAAGACGAGTAATTGCCTTTCCACGGGATACCGTGGCCGCGGTCAAGTTCCAAAATCCATTCGGCGGCGTTGTCGAGGAAGTAACGGTCGTGCGTTACCGCAACCACGGTACCTGGGAAGCGTACCAAGAATTGCTCCAGCCATTCGACAGATTCTGCGTCCAAGTGGTTGGTCGGCTCATCAAGCAAAAGCATATCGGGCTTGCTCAACAAAAGTTTGCACAAAGCAACGCGACGTTTTTCACCGCCGGACAAATTGCCGATTTGGGCATCCCAATCAGGCAGGCGCAGCGCGTCGGCAGCGATTTCCAATTCGTGCTCTGCACCGCCGCCGGTAGACGAACCCGCCGCAATAATCGCTTCCAAGCGGCCTTGTTCTTCCGCCAACGCATCAAAATCCGCATCGGGATTGGCGTACTCGGCATACACTTCTTCCAAGCGTTTCTGCGCGGCAGCCACTTCGCCCAAACCGCTTTCCACTTCCTCGCGCACAGTTTTCTCAGGATCAAGCTCGGGCTCTTGCGGCAGGTAGCCGATTTTAATGCCGCCCATTGGCACGGCTTCGCCCTCAAATTCCTTATCCACACCCGCCATAATCCGCAGTACAGTAGATTTACCCGCACCGTTCAAACCGAGCAAACCGATTTTTGCACCGGGGAAAAATGAAAGGGAAATGTCTTTAATAATGGTTTTTTGCGGCGGTACAACCTTGCTCACGCGCAGCATAGAATAGACGTATTGTTGGGACATAGTTTTCTCGTTTCCGTCAAACAAATTTCAGACGGCCCATTTTAACCTATTGCCCCAATACTTGCTTGTTCAAATGCCGTCTGAAAATAGAAATAAGCATCAAAATATACACCGCACCGAACCGATACCCTTATTGCCCGACGGTATCAATGCCAAACCACAAAAAATTTGATTTAAGCCAGTTTATCCTTGAACTGGCATTGCCAATATCCGGCGCGCTTCATAAAATGCACCTAATATCCTTGAAAGTACGCACACAAACAATAACGACAGAGAACACCACACCAAGGAACCTTTCAGATTTCTCAATAAAAATACTTTTTAAAAAAAGGATTTACCTCATGTCGGAAAATACGCAAAAAACAGCAAAACAAGGTTTGCCGTCACTGGCAAAAAGTACGATTTGGATGCTGAGCTTCGGCTATCTCGGCGTTCAGACGGCCTTTACCCTGCAAAGCTCACAAATGAGCCGAATTTTTCAAACTTTAGGCGCCGACCCGCATAATTTGGGCTGGTTTTTCATTCTGCCGCCATTGGCCGGTATGTTGGTTCAACCGATTGTGGGCTACTACTCAGACCGCACTTGGATGCCGCGCCTGGGCGGTCGTCGTCTGCCCTATCTGCTTTACGGCACACTGATTGCGGTCATCGTGATGATTCTGATGCCGAACTCGGGCAGCTTCGGTTTTGGCTACGCTTCTTTGGCGGCTTTGTCGTTTGGCGCGCTGATGATTGCGCTGTTGGACGTATCCTCCAATATGGCAATGCAGCCGTTTAAAATGATGGTCGGCGACATGGTCAACGAGGAGCAGAAAAGCTACGCCTACGGGATTCAGAGCTTCTTGGCGAATACGGGTGCGGTTGTGGCGGCGATTCTGCCGTTTGTGTTCGCGTATATCGGTTTGGCGAACACTGCCGAGAAAGGCGTCGTGCCGCAAACCGTGGTCGTAGCATTCTATGTGGGCGCAGCCTTACTGATTATTACCAGTGCGTTCACCATCTTCAAAGTCAAAGAATATGATCCGGAAACCTACGCCCGTTACCACGGTATCGACGTGGCTGCAAATCAGGAAAAAGCTAACTGGTTCGAACTCTTAAAAACCGCACCTAAAGCGTTTTGGACAGTCACTTTGGTGCAATTCTTCTGCTGGTTCGCCTTCCAATATATGTGGACTTACTCGGCAGGCGCGATTGCAGAAAACGTTTGGCAGACAACCGATGCCTCTTCCGTAGGCTATCAGGAAGCGGGCAACTGGTACGGCGTTTTGGCGGCGGTACAATCCATTGCTGCCGTTATCTGCTCGTTTATTCTGGCAAAAGTACCGAATCAATACCATAAAGTTGGTTATTTCGGTTGCTTAGCTTTAGGCGCGCTCGGTTTCTTCTCTATCTTCTTCATCCACGATCAATACGCACTGATCCTGTCTTATACCTTAATCGGCATCGCGTGGGCAGGTATCATTACCTATCCTTTGACGATTGTAACCAATGCCCTCTCCGGCAAACACATGGGTACTTATTTGGGTCTGTTTAATGGCTCTATCTGTATGCCTCAAATCGTCGCCTCCCTGCTGAGCTTTATCCTCTTCCCTATGCTGGGCAGCCATCAGGCAACCATGTTCTTGGTTGCAGGCGCAGTCTTGCTGCTGGGAGCCTTCTCAGTATGTCTGATTAAAGAGACCCACCGCGAATAATCCATCCATACCATCGGCAAAGGCCGTCTGAAACCTTTGCCGAACTTACAATTTTAATAACAGGAGCTTCATAAATGTATACAAGAATCATGGAAATCAGCCCTTGGACGCTGCGTTCGGCAAAACTGGAAAAAGAACACAAACGGCTGCAAGAGAGCCTGACCAGTTTGGGCAACGGCTATATGGGTATGCGCGGCAGCTTTGAGGAAACCTACTCCGCCGACAGCCACTTGGGCACCTACATCGCGGGCGTGTGGTTCCCCGACAAAACCCGCGTCGGCTGGTGGAAAAACGGCTATCCTAAATATTTCGGCAAAGCCATCAACGCACTTAATTTCAGCAAAGTCAAAATCTTTGTTGACGGACAGGAAGTGGACTTGGCGAAAAACGACGTTACCAACTTCTCCGTCGAACTCGATATGCAGCACGGCGTGTTGCGCCGCTCGTTCACCGTATTCGGCGTGCGTTTCGATGTGTGCAAATTCCTGTCCGTCGCGCAAAAAGAGCTGGCGGTTATCCGCTGGGAAGCCGTATCTGTTGACGGCAAAACCCACCAAGTCCGCATCGATTCCATCATCGACGCCGACGTGAAAAACGAAGACTCCAACTACGAAGAAAAATTCTGGCAGGTATTAGACAAAGGCGTTTCAGACGGCCTCTCCTACATTGCCACCCAAACCGTCGCCAACCCTTTCGGCGTGGAACAATTTATCGTTAACGCCGAGCAAACCTTCGCCGGCAGCTTTAAAGCCCTCTGCGGCAGCCAAACCGATTGGCAGGTCTCCAATTCTTTTGAAGCCGAAGTCGGCGGCACGCCTGAAACCTTTGAAAAACGCGTGATTGTTACCACCAGCCGCGATTATCAAGGCTTGGAAGCGGTGAAAGCCGCAGGCCGCGCCTTGTCGGAAAAAGTCGCAGGCGTTGCGTTTGAAACCTTGCTGGAGGCACACAAAGCAGGCTGGCTGCGCCGTTGGGAAATCGCCGACGTGGTCATTGAAGGCAGCGACGAAGCGCAGCAGGGCATCCGCTTCAACCTGTTCCAACTGTTCTCCACCTACTACGGCGAAGACGCACGCCTGAACATCGGCCCCAAAGGCTTTACCGGCGAAAAATACGGCGGCGCGACCTATTGGGACACCGAAGCCTACGCCGTGCCGCTCTACCTCGCACTGGCGGAACCCGAAGTTACCCGCAACCTGCTGCAATACCGCCGCAACCAACTGCCGCAGGCGCAACACAACGCGCGCGAACAGGGCTTGGCAGGCGCGCTCTATCCGATGGTAACGTTTACGGGCATCGAGTGCCACAACGAATGGGAAATCACCTTCGAGGAAATCCACCGCAACGGCGCGATTCCTTACGCCATTTACAATTACACCAACTACACCGGCGACGAAAGCTATCTTGCAAAAGAAGGCTTGGAAGTCTTGGTCGAAGTGTCCCGCTTTTGGGAGGACCGCGTCCACTTCTCCAAACGCAACGGCAAATACATGATTCACGGCGTAACCGGCCCGAACGAATACGAAAACAACATCAACAACAACTGGTACACCAACACCCTCGCCGCATGGGTATTGGACTACACCCGCGAAGCCTTGGCGAAATACCCGCGTCCGGATTTGAACGTGAGTGCCGCCGAGTTGGAAAAATGGGCGGACATCAGCGCGAATATGTACCGTCCGCATGACGAAGAACTCGGCGTATTCGTCCAACACGACGGCTTCCTCGACAAAGACATCCGCCCCGTGTCCGCGCTTTCGCCCGACGATTTGCCGCTCAACCAGAAATGGTCGTGGGACAAAATCCTGCGTTCACCCTTCATCAAACAGGCGGACGTCTTGCAAGGCATCTACTTCTTCGGCGACCGTTTCAACATGGACGAAAAACGCCGCAACTTCGACTTCTACGAACCAATGACCGTGCATGAAAGCTCGCTTTCGCCCTGTATCCACGCCATCCTTGCCGCCGAACTGGGCAAAGAAGAAAAAGCCGTGGAAATGTACCAGCGCACCGCCCGCCTGGACTTGGACAATTACAACAACGACACCGAAGACGGCCTGCACATCACCTCCATGACCGGCTCGTGGCTCGCCATCGTCCAAGGTTTCGCCCAAATGAAAACCTGGGGCGGAAAACTCAGCTTCGCCCCGTTCCTGCCGAGTGCGTGGACAGGCTACGCCTTCCACATCAACTACCGCGGCCGTCTGATTAAAGTCGCCGTTGGCAAAGAAAACGTGGTCTTCACCCTGCTCAAAGGCGAGCCGCTCGAATTGCAGGTGTACGGCAAAAACATCACGCTCAACGGCAGCCACACCGTTGCGTTGGAAAAATAAGGAGGATGCAAAATGACTTTCACCGCAGTGCTTTTTGACCTCGACGGCGTCATCACTGACACTGCCGAATACCACTACTGCGCATGGAAAAAGCTCGCCGAAGAACTGGGCATCAGCATCGACCGCAAGTTTAACGAGCAGCTCAAAGGCGTGTCGCGCGACGATTCGCTCAAACGCATCCTCGCGCACGGCGGCAAAACCGTCAGCGAAGCCGAGTTCGCCGAACTGACCCGCCGCAAAAACGACAACTACGTCGAGATGATTCAGGCAGTCAAACCCGAAGACGTGTACCCCGGCATTTTGCCGCTGCTGGAAGCATTGAGGGCAAACGGCAAAAAAATCGCCCTCGCGTCCGCCAGTAAAAACGGCCCGTTCCTGCTGGAACGCATGGGGCTGACCCACTTCTTCGATGCCGTCGCCGACCCTGCCGCCGTCGCGCATTCCAAACCCGCCCCCGACATCTTCCTCGCCGCCGCCGAGGGCGTGGGCACAGACATCCGCCGCTGCATCGGCATCGAAGACGCCGCCGCCGGCGTAGCTGCCATCAAAGCCGCCGGCGCCTTGCCTATCGGCGTGGGCAAAGCCGAAGACTTGGGCAGCGACATCGCGCTGGTCTCCGGCACCGCCGAGCTGACCTACGCCTACCTGCAAAACGTGTGGGAACAGTCGGGCAGGTAAAATACTAAGAAAGTAAAAAGGCCGTCTGAAAACTGGATTTCAGACGGCCTTTATTCTAAAAGTTTCCAGACGACGTTTGAGGTCTTCTGAAAGTTTGAAACAGTGGTGAGAACGACAGACAACGCGTGCGTGCGTACCGCACACACCCTACACCTTGGTTTTAAAGTTTGTGCCATCCGCAGGTGGGGTGTGTGGCACAGCCACGCACGCGGTTGGTGGAGATGCAGGCTGTGGCTTTTTCTTGCTACTATTCCTACGGTCGGCACCTGCTTTTAACTCCCCTTTTTCCCATAATCTAAAAGTTTTACCATCTGGGGTTTTGTATGCATTGTTAAACGCTGTTTTAACAGTGTTACCTTTAAGGATGTGGAAAGCTAAAAAAGTCTGTACAAACTGAGATGCTGCCGCTCCATGTATGCTATGAAATGGTGCAATAAAATGACTACATACATCAATAATTTTCGAAAAATTACCCCCCATATTTTGATAACCGGTTTGACAACAAAGAGAAATAAAAATTTTCTGCGTATTGCTATTCGTTAAATGATCAGAAAATTGATCCGGATGAATAATTTCTTGATTCATAAATAAAATGCCATCTTTTCTACCATGGCCTATTAATACAATATGAGAGTATATATCTTTCTCCTTCTGCCAAATAATTGATAATTCATTAAGAGAACGAATTTTATAAGATCTTACATAATCATCTGGTAGAAGCAGGCGACAATATTGAAGCACTGATTTTGCCAAAGGGTCTAATAAGCTAGTTTCTGTTTCTAAGTCGCCAATTTCCAAGACAAGAATCCCAATATTTTTCTGTACTAGGCTAGAAGCAATCCATTGTTCCTTCCCTTCAGGTAAAGAAATTTTTACTGTTCTATCGGTAATTTCTAAAACTCGTGTTTCATAAAGAGCGGAATGATAATTTTCCATCCCTTCTATTTTTGAAACGGGAACAAATGCTTTATCATTTTGATTAAATTTAGACATATTATCACCTTACAATAAGACGAATTAATAACCAGTGACTACTCAACTCCAAACAACAACCCTTCTTTAATCCCCCGAATCCTATCCCTTAACACCGCCGCCTCTTCAAACTGTAAATCCCTAGCCGCCTGCTGCATGGCTTTTTCCAGTTTGGCGATTTCTTTAATCGCATCTTCTTCGTTGTGAATCTCGCCAACTTTAACCTTGTTTTTACCTTTCAGACGGCCTTTAATATTTCCAATCAACCCAACGTTACCATCTCAATCTGTTCCATACTCCTACCCAAGAAGCGTTCGCCGATGGTGCGGAAGCGCAGGGGGATGTCGCTGACGTAGAAGCGGTAATCCGGATTGTCGTTTTCTGTATTCAGCAAACCTGCTTGTGCCAAGGCTTTGGCGGTGGCTTCGGCGGTAGTGATGGCGGAATCGACCAAGGTAACGTTTTGTGCTTCGCGGCCGATAAGCGGTTTGAGCAATGGAAAGTGGGTACAACCCAACACCAGCGTATCGATGTCGTCGGCCAAGAGCGGCTTCAAGTATTCGCGCACGGTCAGGCGGGTGACTTCGTGATCGAGCCAGCCCTCTTCTACCAATGGCACAAGCAAGGGCGCGGCTTGTGTGCGCACCAGCGTGTCGTTGTTTTTTGAATGGATGGCGCGTGCGTAGGCATTACTGTTGACGGTGGTATTGGTCGCGATAATGCCGATTCGGTTGTTTTTGGTGGTTTGCAAAGCGGCTTCCGCACCGGCAGAGATGACGTCCAATACGGGCATATTGCCTGCTTTTTGACGGATTTTTTGTCCGGCAACGGCGGCGATGGTGTTGCATGCGATAACAAGTGCTTTGACATCGTTTTCCAGCAGGAAATCGACAATCTGCATGGCGAAGGTTTCGATGGTGGCGCGGGATTTGGTGCCGTAGGGAACGCGTGCGGTATCGCCGAAATAGATGATGTTTTCCATCGGCAGGCGTTCCATCAGGGCGCGGACGTTGGTCAAGCCGCCGACGCCGGAATCGAATACGCCGATGGGGCGTTGTTTGCTGGTACTCATGGTTAATTTCTTCAATATAAAGTTGAGGCCGTCTGAAACCGTTTTTCAGACGGCCTGAAGGTTAAACATATTCTTTTTTATCGTTTTCCATCCAAGCCTGATGCGAGCAAATCCACAACAGCACGATACCGCACACGGTCGAGCTCAACATCATACCGGCCATCACCAAGGCGGAACCATTGTGCAGCCAAGTCGTTGCCATGCCGACTGATGCGCCGACAAGGGATTGGAACACGCCTAAAACCGCATTTGCGCTGCCGCCCTCTGCACTGAAATAGCTCATAAAGCAGGCCTGAGTGTTCGCACCGACCAAGCCTTGTGCACCGACTGAAAACATCACACATGGCACTAAAGCCCACAAAGGCGGCAAAGACAGCGACAACACCAAAACCGTCATCAGCAGATTGGCGGAAAATTGGACGATAATACCCCATTTGAGGATGTTTTGCGGATGCGTACCGGTTTTCAAACGCCATGCGGTAACGCGGTTAAACGACATCATGGTAATGATATTGAGCGCAAATATCCAAGCGTATTGGTTTGGTGAAACATGATACAGATGTTGGTACACAAACGATGATTCGGTCAAAAAGGCAAACATCGAACCAAAACTGAAAGCTTGGAAAAACAGATAGCCCATCGCGGCGCGCGTCCTCAAAACGCGTTTAAACCTGCCTGCCACCACGCCGAACACATCCATGCTGATTTTGCCTTTTTGGTGCGGCTTGGGCAGGAAATACCACATCAAACCCCAAAGCAGCAGCGAATAGCAGGCCAGAAAGCCGAAAATCATGCGCCAGCCGCCCAAATTCTGCAAGCCAGCACCAATCATCGGCGCCATCAATGGCACAATCATCAGAATAATGCCGATTAAGGCAAACATCTGCGCGGCTTTGCGTCCGGAATAATAATCGCGCACCAGCGCGCCGGAAATCACCACGGTCATCCCCGCGCCAAACGCCTGCACGGCACGCAAGTTCAGCAGCTGCTCGACATTATTCACCATCGTCAAACCGACAACGGCGGCAAAGTAAATGCTCAAGCCCACCAAGGCGACAGGTTTGCGGCCTTTAATATCCGAAATCGAACCGCCGACCACCTGACCAAACGCCACGCCAAACATAAAAAAGCTCAGGCTTTGCTCAATACGGTGGATGTCCGAACCCAGCGACTTCGCCATTTCGGGAATCGCAGGCAGATAGGCATCGACAGAAAACGGCATCAGCGCGACCAACATCGCCATCAGCACGGCCATGGTTTTTTCGCCCAAAGGGGCTTGTTGTGCAGTCATTCCGACTTTCGCTTTCGTAAAAAATATTCAAAAAACAAAGAAAACAACCGCCTTGTCAGACGGTTGCGGATTGGATGGAATTATAGCAGATTTCAACCTTGTCCAATCACTGCAAAAAAACCTTTGCAAAACTTAAGGCCGTCTGAAACTTTGCTTGGTTGAACCCCCTCGCCGCAAACGTTAAAATGCTTGTTTTTTAAGACAACAAATTGTTTCACATCACGGATTCTAAGGAATAATCATGACTACATTTCAAATTGCGCGTGCCGACGGGAAAACGCTCGAAATCCAAGGCAAAATGGCCAACCGCCACGGCTTGATCGCCGGTGCGACCGGTACGGGTAAAACCGTTACCCTGCGCCGTATGGCGGAAGCCTTCAGCAGCGAAGGTGTCCCTGTATTCTTGGTCGATGTCAAAGGCGATTTGTCGGGCATCGCGCAAGCCGGTGCCAACAGCGGCAAAGTGGGCGAACGCATTGCCGAGTTTGGTTTGGGCGAACAATGGCTGCAAAATTTCCCCGTGCGCTTTTGGGATGTTTACGGCGAAACCGGTATTCCCGTACGCGTAACCGTTTCAGAAATGGGCCCTATGCTTTTGGCACGCCTGATGAATCTGAACGACACGCAAGAAGGCCTGCTCAACCTCGTGTTCAAAGTTGCCGACGACAGAGGCTGGCACATTCTGGACTTAAAAGACCTGCGCAGCATGTTGAAACACGTTTCCGACCACGCTTCGGAATACCGCACGCAATACGGCAACGTTTCTGCCGCCAGTATCGGCGCGATTCAACGCCAACTGCTGACTTTGGAAAACGAAGGTGCAGAAAAATTCTTCGGCGAACCTTCCCTCAACCTGCAAGACTGGATGCAAACCGACAACGGCAAAGGCATCATCAACATCCTTAATTCCGAAAAACTGATGCGCTCGCCGCGTATGTACAGCGCGTTTTTGCTGTGGATGCTGGCAGAATTGTTTGAAACCCTGCCCGAAGTCGGCGATTTGGACAAACCCAAATTCGTGATGTTCTTCGACGAAGCGCATTTGATGTTCGACAATGCCGCCAATGCGCTGGTCGAACAAATCGAACAAGTCGTGCGCCTGATCCGTTCCAAAGGCGTGGGCGTATATTTCGTTACCCAAAACCCGCTCGACTTGCCCGATACCATTCTCGGCCAACTGGGTAACCGAGTACAACACGCCCTGCGCGCCTTCACACCGCGCGACCAAAAAGCAGTTAAAGCCGCTGCCGAAACCTTCCGCAGCAACCCAAATATCAAAGTTGCCGAAGCGATTGCCGAACTCGGCGTCGGCGAAGCCCTCGTTTCCTTCCTTGATGAAAAAGGTATGCCCGAGCCGGTAGAACGCGCCCTCATCCTGCCGCCGCAATCCGCCCTGACCCCGCTTGCTGCAGAAGAGCGCAACCGTTTGTTCCAAAACGACGATTTGTATCCAACCTATAAAGATATGGTGGACAACTACTCCGCTTTTGAAGCATTGGCCGAAGCAGACAGCCAGGCTGCCGCTGAAAAAGAAGCCGCAAATGCCGCCAAAGAGCAGGAAAAAGCACAAAAAGCCGCAGAAAAAGAGGCTGCCAATGCTGATCCCGGCATCCTCGGCGGACTGATTGGCGGTTTGAGCGGCGGACGTAAAAAATCCGGCCAAGGTTTGGGCTACAACGTTGCCGACGCCATCGGCAGCCAAATCAACCGCCAAGTAACCAACGCCATTTCCCGCAGCGTAATGGGCATTATTAAAAATATGTTCAAATAATCAGCCTGCGAAAATAAAAGGCCGTCTGAAAATCAATTTCAGACGGCCTTTTTATTCATCAACCCAATCAGTTTTTCATTGACTGAACCGGAGCCGGGATTCTGCCGCCTCGGTTGACAAACACTTCGCACGAACCTTCTTTAACCGGCATCACAGGCGCGTAGCCCAACAGGCCGCCGAACTCGACGCTGTCGCCGACGGTTTTGCCGGTTACCGGAATAATACGCACGGCAGTGGTTTTGCTGTTAATCATGCCGATGGCGGCTTCGTCGGCGATGATGCCGGAAATGGTATGAGCAGGCGTATCGCCGGGGACAGCAATCATGTCCAAACCAACGGAGCAGACGGCAGTCATGGCTTCGAGTTTGTCCAGTGTCAGCACACCAGCTTCGGCAGCCGCAATCATGCCCTCATCTTCCGAAACAGGGATAAACGCGCCGCTCAAACCGCCGACCGCGCTTGAAGCCATCATGCCGCCTTTTTTCACGGCATCGTTCAGTAAAGCCAAAGCCGCTGTCGTGCCGTGCGTACCGCAGACGCTCAAACCCATTTCTTCAAGAATGCGCGCCACCGAGTCGCCGACGGCAGGGGTTGGTGCCAATGACAAGTCGAGAATACCAAACGGGATATTCAGCATTTTTGAGGCTTCGCGGCCGATGAGTTCGCCCACGCGGGTAATTTTGAAGGCCGTTTTCTTCACTACTTCCGCAACTTCGGTCAATGTCGTTGCATCTGAATTTCCCAACGCGGCTTTTACAACACCCGGGCCGGACACGCCGACATTGATAACGGCATCCGCTTCGCCCGAACCATGAAACGCGCCCGCCATAAACGGATTGTCTTCCACCGCGTTACAGAACACGACGATTTTGGCGCAACCGAAACCTTCGGGCGTGATTTCAGCAGTGCGTTTGATGGTTTCACCTGCCAGCTTGACCGCATCCATATTGATACCGGCGCGCGTGCTGCCGATATTAATGGAGCTACACACGATATCGGTAGTCTTCATCGCTTCAGGAATAGAACGAATCAGCACCTCATCCGAAGGCGACATGCCTTTTTGCACCAGCGCAGAGAAGCCTCCGATAAAGGATACGCCGATGGCTTTGGCAGCCTTATCCAAAGTTTGCGCCACGCTGACGTAAGAATCGGCTTTGGTTGCCGCCGCGATTTGGGCAATTGGCGTGACTGAAATACGCTGATTCACAATCGGTACGCCGTATTTGGCAGACAGATATTTTGCCGTTGCCACCAAGTCTTTGCCGACTGTGGTAATTTTATTGTAAATATTTTGGTTCAACACATTGATATCGCTGCTGATGCAGTCGTGTAAATCAATGCCGATGGTAATGGTGCGCACGTCAAAATTCTGGTCGGCCACCATTTTGACGGTTTCTAAAATCTCGCCGGATTGAATACTCATGGCTCTCCCTCCGACTTAAATACGATGCATGGCTTGGAAAATTTCTTCGTTTTGCATACGGATATCAAGCGCGAGTTTTTTGCTCTCTTCCGCAAACAAATCCAAAACCTCTTGACGCGATTTGGTGCATTTTGAAGTGTCCACCAAAATAATCATGGTAAAAAAATCGTCCATCAGCTGTTGGCTGATGTTGAGAATATTGATTTGGTTTTCCGCTAAAATTTTGGAAACGTCGTACACAATGCCCACACGGTCTTTGCCGATGACGGTGATGACTGAATTGCTCATAACGCGGCTTCTCCTGATAGGATATTTGAAAAGTGTTGACAATTATAACACTCAGGCCGTCTGAAAAACTGTTTCAGACGGCCTGAGTATTCAAATTTCAATTTTGATTATCGCCCTGCTTTCAAACCCTGCCACAAGCGAACGCTGAGTTTGCTCGCATCGGTTGACTTAGGCGAAACGATGAAACTTTTTTCCATCAATTCTTTATTCGGGAAAATCGATGCATCAGATGTGTACTTTTCATCCATCAAATCACGCGCCGGACGACTGGCCGGAGCATAAGTTACATAGTTGCCGTTTTTAGCCGCTGTTTCCGGATTGAGCGTGTGATTAATGTATTTGTGTGCATTGGCCACATTTTGCGCATCACGCGGAATCATCAGCGAATCCACCCAAATACCAACGCCGCTTTTTGGCGCCAATACTTCGACTTCGACGCCGTTTCCTGCCTCTTTGGCACGGGTTTTGGCAATGTTGAGGTCGCCACCATAACCCACCGATACGCAAAGATTACCAGCCGCCATATCGTCGATATAACCCGACGAAGTAAAGCGTTTGATGTCGGGACGCACTTTTTTCATCATTTCAACAGCAGCTTTGATGTCGTCAGGGTTTTCGCTGTTCGGATCTTTGCCCAAATAATGCAAAGCCAAAGGAATCTGCTCTATGGCGCTGTCGAAATAGCTGATGCCGCAGGATTTCAATTTTTGGGTGTATTCAGGATTAAACACCAAATCCCATTCATTTTCAGGCAACTTGTCCGTACCCAAAGCCTTTTGAACCTGCAGTTTGTTGATTGCCAGCGTATTGATGCCCCAAAAATAAGGCACGGCATATTCGTTGCCCGGATCGACGGTTTCCATCATTTTCAACAAATCAGGATCAATATTGGCGTAATCGGGAATTTGCGATTTGTCGATTTTTTGATACGCGCCGGCTTTAATCTGACGGCCGACATTGGCAATAGACGGCGCAACCAGGTCATAACCCGACTTGCCGGTCAGCAGCTTGGCTTCCAGCGCTTCGTTGCTGTCGTAGTAATCGTAGCGGACGTTGATATGCGTATTTTTTTCAAACGCAGACAGCGTGGCAGGATCGACATAATCCGACCAGTTGTAGATATTGAGTTTATCCGTTTGAGAGGAAGAAGTTTGAGTTTGAGATGCGGAAGATTCTGCGGCGGTTTCTTTTCCACCGCTACACGCAGTCAAGACGAGGCTCACGATTGCCGCCGCCATCAAAGATTTTTTCATGGTTTCAGACCTTTTGTTCGGGGGGTAAAAATATTGCAGCGGTGGCAGATGCCACTTACAAAAGGGAAACTGTGGGGGCGGCCGGCATGTGTCCTTTGCCCTTGATTCAGCAAGGTTTGCATTAAACGGCAAAAAGCTTTTGAATGCAATACCTTAAAGCAGAAAAAATTCTCTCTTTTCAGACGGCCTGAAGCTATAGTTTTATTCATAAACAACATTTTTTCAGAAACGGTTTCATGCCGTCTGGAAAAAACTGTGGGCTTATTCAGACGGCCTCAAGATTTGTCAAAACCGCCCAATTTGTGGGAAAATTGCACGATTGAATTTAATGAAGGGCGACACCGTGTTAGACAGAGAAGGCTATCGCCCCAATGTCGGTATTATCCTGATTAACGAACGTAACGAAGTCTTTTGGGGTAAACGCGTACGCGAACATTCATGGCAGTTTCCGCAAGGCGGCATCAAGCCGGGCGAAAGTCCTGAGACTGCTATGTACCGCGAGTTGTACGAAGAAGTCGGCCTGTTGCCGCAACACATCAAAATCGTTGGCCGTACGCGCGACTGGTTGCGTTATGACGTTCCCAGTCATTGGGTGCGCCGCGAATGGCGAGGTTCGTATCGCGGACAAAAACAGATTTGGTATCTTTTGCGTTTGGTCGGCCGCGACAGCGACGTCAACCTCCGCGCCTGCCATCATCCTGAATTCGACGGCTGGCGCTGGCACCAATACTGGGCGCCGGTTGACGAAGTCATCGACTTCAAGCGCGGCGTGTATTTGGACGCATTGACCGAACTCTCCCGTTTCTTGCGCGGCATAGAAAGCTATGAAGACTTTATCCGTCGCAATCCAATAGAAAACCTATAACCCAAACGCTTTCAGGTCGTCTGAAAGCGTTGTTTTTCATCCTTTCAGACGGCCTTTACATTATTCCTATGGCTAAAAACAATCAATACAGCGAATCCAGCATTACCGTCCTCAAAGGCTTGGAGCCGGTCAAAGAACGTCCCGGCATGTACACCCGTACCGATAGCCCGACCCATATCTGTCAGGAAGTCATCGACAACGCGGCGGACGAGGCATTGGGCGGCTTCGCCACTGAAATCGACGTACGCATCCACGACGACGGTTCGCTTTCCGTACACGACAACGGACGCGGCATTCCCGTCGGGCTGCACCCTGTCGAAGGCGTGCCCGTGGTTGAACTCGTGTTCACCCGTCTGCACGCAGGCGGCAAGTTCAACAAAAAAGACGGCGGCAGTGCCTATGCCTTTTCAGGCGGTCTGCACGGCGTCGGCGTATCTGTTACCAACGCCCTTTCCACCCGCCTTGAAGTAACGGTCAAACGCGAAGGCAAAGTCCACCGCATCGTCTTTTCCGGTGGCGACGTCATCGAGCCTTTGACTGAAGTAGGCAAATGCGCGGTTAAAGACAGCGGTACCGAAGTGCGCGTCTGGCCGGACGGCAAATATTTTGAAAGCCCGAATTACAGCATTCCCGAACTCGAACGTCTGCTGCGCGCCAAAGCCGTGCTGCTGCCGGGCGTACGCGTTTCCCTGACCCGTCCGGTCAAAGGCGAAGACGAAGCACACACTCAAACCTGGCACTACCCCGACGGTCTGAAAAGCTATCTGACCGACCTGATTGCCGACGCGCAAGAGGCCGTGCCGCTGTTCTCCTGCGAAAACTACATTTCAGACGACCACAACGGCGATTTCAGCATCGGCGAAGGAGCCGCGTTTGCCCTGACCTGGCTGGAAGAAGGCTCATGCGCCAACGAAAGCTACGTCAACCTCATCCCCACCCCGCTGGGCGGCACGCACGAAGCAGGCTTGAAACAAGCCGTGTTCAACGCCGTCAACAACTTCATCAATCTGCACAACCTTTTACCGCGCGGCGTGAAAGTGCAAAGCGACGACGTGTTCGGCAAAACCGCCTTCGTCCTATCCGCCCGCGTCCTCGACCCGCAGTTCCAAGGTCAGACCAAAGACAAACTGACCAACCGCGACGCGCTGAAACTCGTTGCCGCCGTATCGGGCGACCCTTTGGAATTGTGGCTGAACCAAAACGTGGACTTCGGCAAAAAAATCGCCGAACTCGCCATCCGTCAGGCACAGGCGCGGATGCGTTCGGTTAAAAAAATCGAAAAGAAAAAAGGCAGCGGCGTCGCCGTCCTGCCCGGCAAACTGACCGACTGCGAAAGCGAAGACATCCGCGAAAACGAACTCTTCCTCGTCGAAGGCGATTCCGCCGGCGGCTCCGCCAAACTCGCCCGCGACAAAGCCACCCAAGCCATCCTGCCCCTGCGCGGCAAAGTGCTCAACAGCTTCGAAGTCCATCCCGACCAGCTCTTCGGCAACGCCGAAATCCACGACATTTCCGTCGCCATCGGCGTCGATCCGCACGGCATCAACGACAATCCCGATTTAAGCGGCCTGCGCTACGGCAAAATCGCCATCCTGTCCGATGCCGACGTGGACGGCTCTCATATTCAAGTTTTGCTGCTGACCCTGTTCTACCGCCACTTCCCGAAACTGGTCGCCGACGGACACATCTACGTCGCCCAGCCACCGCTGTTCCGCGTCGATGTCAACGCACAAGGCAAAAGCAAACCCGCCCGCAAATTCTACGCCCTCGACCAAAACGAACTCGACAGCATTTTGGAGCGGCTGCAAAAAGAAGGCGTCAAAGAAACCGCCTATTCCATCAGCCGTTTCAAAGGCTTGGGCGAGATGAACCCCGACCAGCTCAAAGACACCACCATGCACCCCGACACCCGCCGCCTGTTGCAGGTACAAATCCCCGAAGGCGCGGATGACGAAACACACGACATCTTCGTCAAACTGATGGGCAAAGGCGAAGCCGCCGCCCGCCGCGCATGGATGGAAAAAGAAGGCGATACGGCAGAATTGGATATTTAATCCATTGTTTCAATAGACTAAAGGCCGTCTGAAACTTTAAAAGTTTCAGACGGCCTTTTTTTTAAAATCATCAGAAATTAAGGTTAAACAGTATTTAACTTTCAATACTCTATACTTACCTGTTTCTATTTTTGCCACTTAATTGTATCTTTAAGACAAATAAAAAAGCACTGATATAATCAGTGCTTTTTAAATAATGGCGCGGCGGACGGGGCTCGAACCCGCGACCCCCGGCGTGACAGGCCGGTACTCTAACCAACTGAGCTACCACCGCGCATCCACTGTCAAAGACAATGAAAGGAAACTTGGTGGGTGATGACGGAGTCGAACCGCCGACATTCTGCTTGTAAGGCAGACGCTCTACCAACTGAGCTAATCACCCGACAAGCCGACATTAAATCAAAAAATCAGACCACGCGCAAGGTTTTTATTTAAATAAAAATATATCCCATTGAAAGAATGTAGAATATTTTATTTAACCGAAAAAACACCGTTATGCCTATCTATCAATCAAAAATCAAATGTCCCAATTTATCCGCTTTAGTATGCAGATAACGTTCATTTTCCACATTTTCGCCGACATGTAATGCAATCCGTTCGACCACATTAATGCCGGAATCTTTCAACGTTTGGATTTTTTCAGGATTATTGGTCAACAACCTGACTTCACGAATATGCAGATAATCATAAATCTGCTTGGCTAAAGTGAAGTCGCGCGCATCAACAGGAAGGCCGAGTGCAACATTGGCCTCGACCGTATCCAAGCCCTGATCTTGCAGACGATAAGCACGGATTTTGTTTATCAAACCAATGCCCCTGCCTTCTTGGCGCAAATATACGATAACGCCACGCCCTTCTTTCTGAACGGCCTGCATCGCCGCTTGTAACTGAGGGCCGCAATCACATTTCACCGAAAATAAAGCATCGCCGGTCAAACACTCTGAATGGATACGCGACAACACAGGCAGGCCGTCTGAAACATCGCCCATCGTCAATGCGACATGTTCCTGACCGCCCTCTTCTTCAAAGCCGTGCATGGTAAATTCGCCCCATTCCGTAGGCAAACGGCATGACGCAACAAACTTTAAGGCGTTACTCATTTTCCGCTTCCTCGTTTTCAGCCACGCCCAACAGATTTTTCAAAGAATCCGACAGGGCCAAGGCAAGGGCAATCCAAGCCACCAATACTTCGTCAGACACGCCGTCTTTGACATCAAACTCGGCATGCACCACACCTAAAACCGCACCGCTGGGCATACAGACAGGAACAGAAATCTGGCTCAAGCCGGGATGATTGCGTTCGCCCGACAATTCACCAATTTTCTGCCAATACGCCACATTCTGACAAACATTCATCCAACCGCTTTGCGCCGTACGCACAGCCAAAAAAGCCTGTCCGGCCTGCTCGTCGATTGGAATCATATTTTCCAACGGCACGCCCCAACGGCTCAGTCGAACCAGCGACAACGCGCCATCTTTCGGAAATGCTGTATAAACCGCTGCGCTTTTCAAATGCTCGGTGCGCTCGGCAACCGAATCCAAAGCCATAAAAATCTGTTTCAGCAACAATTCATGTTCGGCATCAACATAATCCGCCAACTGCCAACCGTCTTCAGACGGCCACAAAATCGAACGCTCAACCGAAGCATTGCCCATTTTAATCACAGCCTGGGCAGTCAAATAAGCCACATGTATCTCATCTGCAGGCAACTTCAAACCTTGCATCTGCAAAAAATCTTTAATCAATAAAGCAGGCATCTGCCCTTCCTCACCAATAGTAAAGTTGAGGCCGTCTGAAAACAAACCCTGCTTTCAGACGGCCGGAATAAACCATTATATAAGGGATAAGCCGAAAAATTCAAGCAAACAAGACTTTGCACCCCCATTAATCTTGTGTATAATCCACGGTTCAAATTAGTGCGGACGTGGCGAAATTGGTAGACGCACCAGATTTAGGTTCTGGCGCCGCGAGGTGTGAGAGTTCGAGTCTCTCCGTCCGCACCATCAACAATAAATAAATCAAGCACTTAAAACGTATTGGGACAGTTTAGGGACAAAAGACACAGGTCGCCTGAAATCTCAGACGGCCTTTGTTTTACTGAAGGGTATCAGATAACGCCTTATGTCGCGCCTTGCAATCATTGTACAAGCCGATGACTTGCAACGACCACGGCAACACATCCGCGCCTGTTCCGCCCTTAAGTTTAGGCAGGCTTGGGCATGGCTGTACCAAGTCGGCAGGCGGTTTAGTTGCCGTCGGCAGTGGCGGCATTGATGATTGACACGCCGTCAGAATCAAGACAGACGTTGCGATAGACAACACGTTCAATAAGTTTCGGCACTTGCACATAGCGCACCCTTTCTTTTTCCTCACGCACCGCTTTGCCCGATTGATACGTGGCGGACGTTTCGCGGTCTTGTTTCGCCTTTTCAATCGCGGAATCTTTCAGACGGCCTGAAATTTCCGCCGCCATTGATTCACGCCCGAGCCGATATTGGGCGGCATGGTCGTATTGCCACGCGCCCACAATCAGCACAAAACAAGCCGCAATCAGAATCAGTTTCCAGTTTTTAAGTAGCAGGCTGTTCATAGGTTTTCAGCATTGTTTGGTAGTTTTTAATTTCGCTTTCGGCAAACTCAAAGGCTTTCAGGTCTGCGTTTTCGCTCGCCTGTTTGCGTTTCTCTTCCCATTCTGCGATACGCGCTTTCAGAAATTCGACATGATTCATGGCCGTCCTTATGCGTGTAAGCCTTGCAAGTAAACAGTTTTGCCGTTTTTCTTGGTGGCGGTCAGAATCTGATTGCGCTCCGCCGAATTGTGGCGGCAGCCGAAATGCACCCAGCCTAATTCACCGCGTTCCGGGAATTCGTAAATCAGCTGGTCAAATGTGATTTCCCCGGCATCACGCATTTGGATAATATCGCGTGCCAGTTGCAGATTGCTGATGCCGGCCGCATCAATATCCGCCGCCGAGCCGAAGCGGTGTGCCGAAGTTTTCGAGCCGCCAACCGCGCCGTTTACCGCCGCGCTGCGGAAGCAGGATAAAACGTGGATGCTCACTTCGCGCTCGTATTTCTTGCCCAGCCAGGCGCGGATTTTTTCCAAGCGTTCCGCCGTTTTGCGGATGTTGGCCAACTCTTGCTCGTTCGGTTTGTTCTCCAGCCCGAGCCGCCTGCCGGTGGCGCTGTTGGTCAGCTCACGGTAGGTAAAGTGTTCTGTGATTTTGGTTTCCGGTGTCATTGCCTGTTGTGTCATTTCGTTTCCTTTCCCATTTTCAGGTAATCTTTTCCCTTGCGCTGCAATATCCCGGCCAGCAGATGGATACGGTGCGAGCGCAGCATAAAGTAGGCTGCCGCCGCCACGTTGAACATAACCTCCGTCCAATGGTGCAGCTGCCAGTTGCCCGCCGTGTGGCCGATAACCGCAATCGAACCACCGACCAGGAAGCTGTGAATCCAGTAATCGGGCTGCTTGGCCGTCCAGCGTTTCACCGAGAGCGAGCAGGCGGAGTAAACAAATATCGCCGCCATCGCCGCTACGTTTGCCATCATCAGCCCCAAGGTAATCATTTCCGAGCTCATCTTCTCCTGCCTCCCCATTTGTCAATCCAGCCCGCCCACAAACGGCGCAGGCCGTCGTTCAAGAGCGGCGTTGCCCAAGACCAGCCCAAGCCAATCAGCATCGGCACGGCGGCCTTGAACACCTCCTGCTCCAGCCCCAAACTCAAAGCCAGATAGGCCATAATCATCGGCGACAAAGAGCCGGCCAGTAGCATACTGGTGATGATGACCAGCATGCCGTTCTTGCGGCTGCCCGGCTCCTTCAAGCCGTGATGCAATGCCCCGGCCACCGCACCCAGCACCAAGGCTTCCAAAGGCATTCCGGCCAGCGTTCCGCTCAAGCCAATCATGCCCATGTTCAGCACATGGCCGGATGCGTTAGATGTTTCCAACGGTGTCATTTCTCCTCCCTTCCTATTCTTGCAATCACCGCTAAATCATTCGGCGAAAAACGCCAGCTTTCAGGTAGCCCTAAAGCCACGCCTACCCACTCGCTGCAAAACCAGCGCTTACGGTTTTCAGGTAGCCCGAATACCACGCCGAACGCGCCGGGCAGGTCGTAGCCTTGGCCTCGGGTTTCCGTCCATACCCGTTGCAGGCGTTCGTGCGCTTCGGAGGTTGACTCCATTTGGATTAAGTCCCATTTGGCCTCAGGCAGCGGCATTACTTTGCAGCGCACGCCCTTGTCGCGGATGCTGGCGGAGTAGCACTCGTATTCCTGCCCGCCTGCCGTTTCAGGCAGCCTCACCGCAATCTCGCAATGGCTGTATTGCCCGCGCGTGAGGAAGCGGGTGAGCCAATCCGAAAAGCGGGCCAGCCACACACGCCAGCCCGTGCCGTCGCGGCGGCCTTTGTACAAGGCCAGATAGATTTGGCGATTACTCATTTGCCCACCTCGCCCAGCTTGTCGGCAATCGGCTTAATCTCCGCCAAGATTTCCGCCGTGCGTTTGTCCACTTCGGCGGCAGTCTTCAGCCCTTTCAATTCAAACTTACGCATCCGCAACACACCCAGCTTGCCCATTACCATGCGCAGGTTGTCGGCTTGGGCAATGATGATGTCGGTGGCTTCGCAGGCGGTTTTCCCGGCAGGCTTGGCAAATGCCGCCACTTGCAGCGGTGCTTCGCCTTTACAGCCGCCGGCCTTGTAGTCCCTTGCCTGTTGTTCGCGCACTTCATATTCAGGCTGAAAACGGGTTACATGGCGATAGGCTTTATCCACCAAATCGTTAATTTCCTTAGTGCCATTGTCGATGGCTTCGGCCAGCAACTGGGAAGCGGCGGCATTATCTAACGTCCATTCTTTGCCGTTCCATTGGTGCAAATGACTGGGCGCGGGGTCGGCCAGTACGGGCTTGCCGTCTTTGCCCGGCATAATTACCTGCCCGGCAGATTGCCCAGCTAGTAACGCGGCGTGCTGCTCGGAGCTAATCTCTAGCGCATCATTAGGTAAGGTGGCGTGGATGGCGCTGTCGTAAAAGGCGTTGTTGGTTGTTGAATAATGGATGTCCATGCTTTGTCTCCGGTCAATAGCCGATAGCGATAACGAACAGTTGTGCCGCCTTACCTAAGGCTGCATTTACGAAATTGTTTTCCGTGATGCTGAAATGGCTTTTTGAATTGACGCCCAAACTGGTTACATAACCGTTTGCGGTTCTAGTCCAAGCATTCCCGCACAATGCGCCGAAACACCGGTTGGGGAAGGCGATAGGAAATTGATATTGGCCGCTATAACCACCAATGTTTTTATTAATCTGAACCCACTGGATAATCAACCCGTTGGGCAGTTTCAGGTAGCCGTTGTCGGATTTTTCAACCGGGAATGCCCCGGTTATGGCCGCAGCCAGCACCGAATCCCAATCGCTGATTTGCGTGTGGGTGTGCGTGTGGGCGGCATCGGCCTTGCCGTCCGCCAAAGTCTTTGCCGCTTCGGCCTTGCCGTCTGCCGCTAGGGCGGCAGTGGCGGCGGACACGGCTTTGTCGTCCGCCGCTAGGGCGGCAGCGGTGGCGGACACGGCTTTGTCGTAGGCAGTCTTGACTGCTTTGGAAGTTGCGGCGACGTCTTCGCGCTCACTATTTACTTCCGAACTAAGTTCTGTTGGGCGCAGTTGTGGGTTTTGCTCCAAAATCGCCAACAACCGAACCATCTCATCACTGGTCAATAACTGCCATATCCCAGGCAGCGAGCGGGATAATTCCACAATCTGCCGCGCCAATTCCTTGCCTGTAACGTTGTCCGTTGCCGGCACTTGCGGCGTACGGGCCTGCAACTCCATCAGTTGTTGTATCAGCATGATCAGCCGGTCGTGCACCGCGTTCAACACGTCGGGATAAAACCCGCCCTGATTGGTCAAATCCACCTGCTGCAGAGGGCGCACGTTACTTAACACCACCGCCTTGCTGCCGGGCGGCAATGGGGTATCCAGCCGCACCGTACCGCCCGGCTGCACGTCCTGCTCAGTGTTCAGCGACACTGTGCAGCCATGCCCGTGCGATAATGTGCGCTCCACCCCGCCCTCATTCAGCACCACCGCAATCTCGGTCGGCAGGAATACCTTAAAGCCGAACGGCAGGGCGGTGCTGCTACCATCGCCCAGATACACATCGCTGCGCCTGCTTTCGCGTTCAATCGTCATAAAAAATACCCTCCGGAGTTACCGTGTCTATGGTAACGCCGAAGGGTAAAAATCAAGTGTACCTGCTAGTTCTGCTCTTCGCTGAACATATCCAGCCCGCTCCAATCATCAATTTGCTCCCCATCTTTCAACACCCCTCGCACCGGCAAGCCGAGTGTCATGCTGATCAAGGTGGCCGTGTCGTACACCCCTTTACGTTTCTGCCGGTAGTTGGCATCCGGCTCTACCGCCTTGGCAACAGACCACGGCGCAAGCAAAGCCGCTTCCGCTACACTCAAGGCCGGTGCACCACCTAAGCGGCTGCCGTAAGTCTTGCCGTTGAAGCGGTTGTAAACAAAGGTGCCGACTTGGCCAACGCCTGGAATCATCGCCAACCCGTTCTTCACTTGACCGTCTAGCAAGGCAGTCTTCAGGATTTCGTCGGCGTAGCCGTCGCCGTCGTCATCCTTCAGGCCGTAGCCGGCGGCGGCAATCAGTTCCGCCACCGCCGCTGGAAGGAAGTAGCCCATCATATACAGGTGCGCCGCCGCCAGCTTGTTCTGGCGCAAACCGCCCTGCCGCATCAGCTTCACGAAGCCGTTACCCAATAAGTTGGCCTGCATATTGAAGTAGCCCATAAACTGCGTGAACAGGCGCACAAAGGCCGTACCGCCTTCTGCCCGGCTGATGTCCTCCGGCAGGGTCGAGCCTTGCGTTTGGCGGATTACCCCGTCGGCAAAGAACGCCGCATCCGTTTCACTCATCCCTTGTTCTAAAGCTTGTCGGTAGGCTGCCGTCCAGATGATCGGCTCCATGTTGTTGGCCATCAGTTGTTGCAGGAAGTAGGCATTGCGATTAGTCCAGTTCTGCGCCTTCTGTAATAGATTGGGGTTAATCAGCGTTTCTTGGATAAAGTCATCCATAGCTGCAATTTCGTTATCCATACGGCTGCGCATGAACTCTGAATGCTCTGCTACCGACTGCTTCATTTCTTTATAGTTAGAAACAAAGTCCAATGATGCCGCCGCCATGTAACGGGTTTTCACTTTCACCCCGGCCAAGAGAAAGCCGGTAATCTGCTGGATGGTGTTTACGATGTTGCCGAACATCAGCGCCATCCCCGCACGTTGCCGCATCACAGACCAGAAGCGGCTGAAGCCGCCGTCCTCTTGAATCTTGGTTACGGTGCGCTGTTTGGCCGCACGGTTCAGCCACGGCATCAGCATAGACTCCAGTGCCTTGTGTTGATGGCGGTTCAACTCCGGCGTGATATCAGACAATAGGCGGCGCACATCACGCACCGGCACTTCCATATTCGAGAACAAGGCTACCTGTTCGGCGTGGCTCATCAGCCGCGACAAATCCAACACCAGCGGGCGGTTGTATTCCACCCGCGCCTTGGTAAAGCCTTTCGCCGTGGTCGGGAAGGCATAATCCATATTCTCGTTTTCTTGGTTGGCCAGTTCGCGCATCTGCCCGTCCACCACCAGATCGGCATCAATCTGTGCCGGCACATACCCGCCGCGAAATTCGCCCCACGGGGTCTGAATCGGGTTGGCGGCAATCTCGTCAAAGTAGTAACCGAACACCTCGAAATGCGCCTGCTGGGCTTTCGGCTTGCTCTGTTCCAGCAAATCCCACACTCCTTGTGCGAACTGCCAATGCCGCTCTTGGATGATGCCTTCTTCCTGCATGCGGTGGATAAACGCTTCCCAGCGGGCGGTATTCAGCCCGTCCGGCGTGTCTTCGCCCCAGCTACGCCCGATCAGCAGCTTGCGCAGGTTGCTCTCGTTGCCGCTGTGCAGCATGGCGTGCAGCAGTTCGTTGAAGGTAAAGGTGTAGTTGAGTTCCGGGCTGTGGATTTTCGGGCGGTCGAAGTCTTGCTGGATGGGTTCCAGCAAAGCCTTAAAGCCTTGTTTGAACTCATTGGTTTGCTTGCGGTAGGCTTCCGCACCCTGCTTGATTGGTCGGTAGATGTAATTCAGGAAGCCTTGACCCATCGCTTCCGCCCAGCTTTCCACGCGGGTGGCGCTATATACTAGGCTGCGCAGGTTCCAACGAGACCTCTCCAACTCACCAACAGCTTGGTCGGTGGTTACGCCCTTGGCATCAGGCTTAGCGGCACGCAACTCTTCCCGCAGCACTTCGGCGGTTTGCTCGCGGTCTTGCAGCTTACCGTCAATCCGCACTTGGTGCTCGCGCTTGGCCTGTTCGCGCAAACCGGCCAGCTGGTCATGGATGGCCTGCAATTCGTCACGGCTCAATTCATTGAACTGCTTATGCTCGCCGTTGCGTTTCACATCACTAAGCGCCCGCTCCCACGCCTGCCGAACTGCCTCTTGGTTTTCGCCCTGATATTGCGAAGCGGTTTCCAGATATTCAGCCGCCGCCAAGCCTTTGCGCGGGGCAATGCCGTACAGCCCCACCACCGCCCGCACCACTTCAGTCAGGGCGGCATCATGGGTTTTCGCGCTTTTCTGTCGCGGCTTATTCGCCCACTTCTGCCATTGGCCGCGGATTTTATCCGCCTGTTGAAGTGCTTCGGTGGCGGCCTGCGCCAGCGCGGTTTGCAGGATTTGATTGCGCTTCTCCGCTGCCGCCGCTGCGGTATCGCCTTTCTTCAATGCGGCTTCCGCCTGCCGTGCCGCCTTGGCTGCCATACGCCGGTAGCGGGTGGGGTTCACATCTTTCAGCTGCAGGCGGCCGATGGTACGTTGTGCCGCTTCTTTCGCTGCCGCAGTCAGCAGCGTGCGGTTGCCCACCGCCTTGGCCAGCGCGTTGTATTCGCGGGTCAGCACGCGCAGCCGCACTTCGTTGTGCGCCGCCTCGTCTGCCGCCGCTTCAACTGCTTCCGGCGTGGCCAGTTCACCGTACCGTTGCAGCATCAGGTTGTCGGCCAAACCTTCCACCACCTGCTGCGGCGGCGGAGCCTGCACGATGGCACGGGCCAACTCTTCGCCCGAGCCGAAGTAGGGGTTACCGTCTTCATCCAGCACCATTTCGGCAATCAAATCCGGATGCCAGCCGTGAGCACTGTTTACCATCTTGCGCTCGCGCAGCAGCTGGATTTCGCTATCGTTCAAACCCAGTTCGCGCAGGCCGCCCTCGTCAAAGCGTACCGCATACACCGCAAACGGATTGGCCACCTGTTCTCCGGCCTTGGTTTCCTCGCGCGGCACAAAGGCCGTACTGTATTGCCGCTCGCCGCGATGCTCGTCAAAGAAGCGCTCTTCTAGGTCGCGTAAATCCCATTTACCGTTGCTGTCCAGCGGCAGGTAGCCATACTGAGCCAGCCGCTCTGCCATCTCGTCGATACCCAACCCGTTCTTTCGCCGCAATACCGGATAGCCCGCCGCCACCGCTGCAATCTTGTCCTGGCGGTCAAAACCCCATTCGCGCACCAGTTCGTCTTTATTCAGGCCGCCCAGTTTGGCAATCGCCGCAAACAGGCTGTCGTGGGTTTCGTCTACCTGCGGGCTGAACTTTGGCGTTTCTGCGCGGCCGATCTTGTCCGCATCAGTCAGTTTGGCAGTCAGCTTCTGCCATGCTTGATACACCGGCTGCCGCATCACTTCGCGCCGCACTTCGGTTTCTGCTTCGATGCGTGCCGCCTTGGCCTCGCGTTGCAGCGCGCGCAAATGCCTGATGCGGGCATTGCGTCCGTACTGCATATCGCGCACCGCCTTGGCGGATAGCTGTTCCTGCGCTTCGGCGGTGGCCGCCTGCCCCAGTGCCTGGTATTCGGCAAACTCTTCCGCGCTCATACCTGCGGCTTCAGGGTCATCAAACAGCATGGCCATGCTGCGGTTTTGTTCGGCCAGAGCAATTTCCTCATCGCTGGCCAGCAGGCGGTCGAACACCCCGCGCACCTCATCACTCAACTGTACATCCAGCCGGGTCAGGTTCTGATACACCCGTAGCATCCATGCCTTCATGCGCTGGAACACGCTGCGCATTTCTAAGCTGGGTGCCTTTCCTTCCATAACGTAGGCTTCAAAGCCGCGTGCCAGCTGTTCGTGGTAAGGCCGTTGCTGTTCGAAGGTAAGCGCATTCCATGCCTGCAAATCAGCCAAACCCAGCCAGTTCAAAGTCGCCTGCATATCCGTCAAGTGCTGCCGTTCGCCAACACTTAACGCTTCGCCGCGTGCCGCCTTCGCTTCCAGCGCATTGGCGATATTCAGGCCGGTGTGTAGGAAGTAATGCCCCAGCTCATGGATGGTGGTGGAGAGGTCAGCCTCTTTCAGTAGGGCAATGGTGTTACTGCCCGGCATAAATGCGCCGCGTGCCGCCTGGTGCAGCGTAGATTGTTGCTGTGCATCTTGATTGTTTGCGGTATCAGCGGTAGCATTACCGTATGCCCCCTCCCCGTTTCGGACGTTGAGGCTTTGGTCGATGATGTTCTTCGCAACATTTTCGGATATTGCCGTTGGGGGATACTTCCGCATCGAAACCGTGCGGAAGTCTTTCTTTTTGCGGCTGGCTTCGGCGATATAGACCACCAGCGCATCATCAAACCGTTTCAAATATGCAACCCGCTCCGCTCCCTGCTCAGACCGAAAACCAGTTACCACTTCATCGGGGGAAGTAACAATTTCAGGAATGCGCGCCAAATCTTCAGCCGTTACCGCAATCTGTCCGCGTGCCGCCTCCGCCTCGGCATCCCCGTGTTCTTTGTAGATGTGGTAAGCGGCAGATCTACTGATGGAGTGCGAGTATCCGTCAGTGCCGGGTAGTCCTGTGTCGGCCGCATTTTCCAGCGTCCAGAATACCGCCTGATTTTGAGCGGCTTCGTTTCCGTCTTCAGTCCAAACACTTAACGCATCCTGCGGATTGGTGCTGTGCACCCAACCCTTCGGCGGGGCGGACGCCAGCGCCTGATTCAACGCCGGCGCATTACCGATATCGCCTACGATATTCAATTTGTGCGCCTGCCACATTTCCGGAATGGAAATACCCAAGCGCTGCGCCTGTGTGGCCACATAGCTGCCCACCAGCGCCGCATAGTTCTGATTAGCCTTGCGGTCGAACTGCCCCACCTGTTCCAACTGGCCGGCTATTTCCTGTTCCACCGCCTGCCGTTCGGCCTGCACCTGCTGTTGTGCCGCGCGTTCCTGTTGTCGTGCCTGTGCTTCCAACTCCTGCTGGCCTTCTGCTTGGGCGGCCGCCTTCTGCTCCGCCGCTTCCGCCAGCGATACCCCGTCCGGCTCGAAGCGGGCAATCTGGCGCAGTGGGTCAACCAGCTCTTTATTGGGAGAAATCAGCGATACCCATTCATTCTGCGGCACTTGAATATCCCCGCCCTGTTGCAAGGCTTGTGCATATTGGGCGGCAATGCTTGGCGAAGCCTTGGCCGCTGCCTCTGCCAGCCCGGATTGGTTCAATGCCTGCGCATCCAAATACAGATGGTGTTTATCCCCCACCACCTCGTCCACCACTTCGCTAAAGGTTACCGGGTCGCGCTGCGCCAGCTTGGATTGCTGTGCCGCCTGGTCGATTTCAGCCTGCGCCTGTGCCGCCGCTTCAGCCCGCGCTTCGCGTGCCATCGCCCGGGCTTCGCGGGTGTTGCCCAGTATCTCGGTCGGCCCGGTGGCTAATTCGGTAAAACCTTCCATCACAATATCGCCCGGCTTGTATTCGCCGGTTAATGCTTGTGCTGTGGCTTCTCCGCCCATACCGCCGCCCACCTGCAATGCACCTTCGCCCCCTACCGCCAAAGCCGTCCTTGCCGCACCGCCGCCACGGGCGATATTTAAGAGCTTCCCGGCGAACCCAGCCGTAACCGCATCAAATGCAGCTACCGCCATGCCGCGCCGCTTTGCCTTACTACGGGCTTCCGCCATCCAATCCTGCCGCCCCAGCGCATAAGTCAGTGCTTCCACTTGGCTCATACCCCGCAACTGGTCGGCGTGTTCCTGCATGGTTTCGCTCAGGCTGGAGGCGTATTCGCTGCGGTAGCTGCCCATGCCCACCGTGGCGGCCATCACCAGCGGATGGATGCCGCCTACTGCCGCCGTTTCCGCCAATACCGGCGCCTGACTGCCGATGGATTCGACCGCCGTATTGGCCACAAACCACGGATGGGTAAAGGCGAATTTGGTGGCATCCCAAAGCGATCCGCTGCGGTTGATTTGCGCAAACTGCGCCGCATCCTGCTGGGCGGACCAATCCGGCGCGTGCGCATCAGCCTTGCGCCGCTGGTTCAGGTAGGCAATCGCCGTATCGGTATGCGGGTTGTAATACACCCCGTTGGCTTTCGCTGCGGTTGCCCGTTGCTTTTGCAGCCCGCGCATAATTCCGCCCTCTGTGCCTTCCACCAGAATGCTATTCGCCACTCCGGTGTGGAAGCCGCGCTGAATAGATTCGGTCAAATCCTTCAGCCGCGAGTTTTCCACCCGCATCATGCCGCCGTAGCGGTTGGTGTTTTCTTCCAGCTTAATCAGGTTATCGATATCATCCTGTGCTACCCCAAGCCTTGTCGGGTCGGATAATAACTGCTGCACGCGCGGGGAGCCTTGTATCCGCTCAATCAACTGCCGCGCCATCAGCAGATTGCGCGTATCCGTGCCGGTATGCTTAAACACCGTTGCCGGAATATTTACCGTCTGCGCCATCCGGTTGATTTGCGCCTGCTGCTCCGGATTAACCCCCACCGCCAGATAAGCGGTAGCCAGCATCTCGTCAAAAGTTTTCGCTCTTCCCTGTCCCATTATTTATTCCTCACAATTTCGATGCCTTGATAAGCGCTTCATTTATAATTGCCGTTCTCTCCTGCTCACTCGGTTGGCGGTTCAGTTGGTGGCTCGGTACTACCTGCGGCACGCCGTACTGTTCATACCGCATCCGCCCGCGCTGCTGTGGCGAAGCGATTAACGCCGGCACACGTTCCTGTTCCAAACTTTTCCAAAATACGCCGCGCAATATATATTCGCTCACATAGTTATCCATCAGCGTTTTGGTAACAAATTCACGCAATTCGCCCTGGGTCATATAGCGTTTATGGGTGCTATAAAAATCCCGGTTGGCCTGCATGATGTTGTCTATCAGCCAGCCGCGCTTCTGCAAATCTTCTGCCGAAGCATTGCTGCCTGTCTTGATATTAAGTTGTCGAGTTGCCCAGTTCAGCACCTCCGCTTCCACCTTCGGTACGGATTGGTCGCCGTCTCTCTCTTGGCGGCGCTTGCGTTCCAACAGGTTGTTGGCTTTATCCATGCCGATGGTCGGCGCCAGGTTGATGATTTGTTCTTCACTCATGCCCGTCAGTTTTTCCGGGTGGTAGAGAAAATCGTAGTAAATCGGTTTGGCCGCTTCCTCCATTTTGTTCTGTTCGCCGCGCACCAGTTTGTCGCGGTAGTCGTCCAATGCCTGCAATCTGGACGGGCCAAGTATCGTTTTGACTTCCGCCGGCAAATCCTGCACCCTGGCGCCGCTGGCAATCGCATCCAGCGCATTGCGGTTGGTTTTCTGTATCAGGTCGTTTTCCCCGCGTTCAATCATGGACACCCGGTCGCGGAAACTCCGCCGCACGTTCTCACGACGCCCTGGTGGCAACTGGTCAATTTGCCGCTCAATCGCCGCCATATCCCCTCCTGGTATGCGTACCATGCGTGGCTGCTGGGTAGCAGCTGGCTCACTGCCTCGCTCCTGTCGCCTGCCGCCAGCATTGGCCGCCACCGCTGCCCCAGCTGCGCCTTCAACCCTTCCTTCTTTCCATCCTTCCACCACCAACATAGCCTGCATGATGGCTTTGCGCTCAGCAGGGGTATAGTCGCGCATCCGCTTATTGCGCCCGCCAACTGCTGCCAACACCCGCTGTTGGTAGGCGCGGGTATTGTTTTCACTGGCCGGGGCGTAGGCGGCAATCATTTGGGTCAGTGTTTTATCGCGGTAGCCGATACCGGCACCGTAATCCAGCGGGTTGTTTGGCAATCGCTTGCCGCCGTTACTCTCAAAAATCAGCGCTTCTTTCGCCCGCCGCCCCGCCTCTTCCGTTGGGAAGATAGCAAAGCGCCCGTCCGTTCCAATTGCCCCATGAGATTTGGCAAACGTGCCATACTCCATATTGCCGGGATTATTGTTGCGCCAAGAGCGCGAACCGCCCACCTTACGGAAATTGCCGCCGCCCTGCGTAGTGTAGGTGCGTACATTGCCACTGCCTCCCGCTTTACCGGCTGGCGGAGTGGACTGGTTGCCCAAATCCACCATCCCGCCTTTATGATAGGCTTCGGCAAAAGCACGCCCCAGTTGCTCATCCTCTTCATCCATTTGGAATTTGGCGATACGCGCCTGCAAATCCAGCGCCGTTTTGCCGTCCATCATCGGGGCATATTGGGCAACCATTGATTTGGCTTCGTCGTAGGAATTCATGTCCATCAGCCGGTTTGCCCGCTGGCTCACTATTTCGCCCACCTTAGCGCGCAATTCCATCTGTGCTTTCTCCGGCGGCCAGCCTTCATGCGCCGCAATATCGCCGATGTTTCCTTCCAGCCGGGCAATCGCCGTGGCAAAAGCCTGTTCGGTCGGCGCCACCACCGCCCCGCTTACCGTTACATCCAGCCGCCCTTTCAACGTTTCTTCTTGGAACTTCCGGCCTTCCGCCATCATGTGCTTGGTTACGCCGTCGGAAAAATCCGCTTGGGTCGGCCCTACGCGATGCGCAAACATCTCCACTTGGGCGCGGTTATTCAGACTCTCCGCCTGGTCGGCAATAAACTGGTTCAGCTTATTGTTGTATTCATCCGCCAAGGAAAGGCCGCCTTCGCGATTCAGGGCGTTCAAGCCACGCTGCTGTTCGTATTCCTGTTGCAGCTGCAGCCGGTAGTTTTCCACCTCTACCCATTTCTGATCGGCCACGCTTTGGTTGGCCGCCATCATTTGTTGCAGGGCTTGTTCGCCGTAGTGCTGGCCCAGTGCCATCGATACCTTGGCCTGCTGCGTGATGGCTGCGCCGGGGTCGCCCATCTCCTGCGCGCCGAAACGGGTTTGCGGCAGGGTGTTGGGGGCTACCTGAAAATTGTCATAGGTCGGTGTCTTCATGGTTCTGCCTCTATCGTTTCAGGGTATGGATGCGGCTGGTGCGGCCGTAGTGATTACTGCCCAGCAATCGTTTCTCTTCTGCGCTCAGCTTGCCGCTACCTTTTTGCCGTGAATACTTATCCCAGTATTCCGCCACCATCGGCGCAGAGCCAAGCAAGGTTTGCAAGCCTGCACCGACAGGGTTGATGGATGAAGCCTGCGCCCGGCCCATCAATGCCTGATTACGGTAATCGGTAGCTTGGATACGGTAGCCCCAGGCATTACGCAGGGCGTTTTCCTCAATCGTCTGCGCATCGATTTCCTTCATGATGTCGGTAGCGGCCAGCATTTCCGCCGCGCTGCCTTCGTTCATCACCATGCCGTTGGCGGCCAGAGCTGCTCGTTGTGCAGATTTCAAATGCCCGGCCTGCAAGGTATGGCGGGCGTATTCCGCCTGGCCGCGCGCCAATTCCGTTTTCGCGCCGGTTTCGGCAATGCGGGCGTTGATTTCCGCCATCCGTGCCTGATGCTGCAGGTTGCGCTTCTGTGCCTTGGCTGAATAAAAGCTACCGGCGAAACCGCCCAGCAGGCCGAATGCCTGCCCCACCGCTGCGGCAATATCGGCCGCACCCGTGCCGCCGCTGTGCGGGCTACCTGAAAACCCGCCGCCCGTCGATGCAATCTTCATTCCTTCCCTCCTATCCGCCCAACACCACTTCTGCCGTTGCGCCCACCACCGTTAAAGGCAGGGGCTGGGTTTGGCGCACAAACACCTGCCCGCCGTCATCCCAAGTAGGCTGTATCACCACTTCGATATCGCCGCTGCGCAAGGCGGGCGGTTGGCCGTAAGGCTCATCGCGCCGCTGCTTGGCTTCGGTCAGTTTGTCGGCAGTCGGCCCTACCCAAATGCCGGATGAACGCCACACCCGCAGCAGTACCTTATTCACGTTCTTTTTGCGCCCTTGCCCGAAAGCACTATCAATCTGCGCCGCCACCGGCAGGGTTTGCATATCGCTCACTATCGGCAAGCCGACGTGTACCGTCTTGGCTTTTATCGGCAGACTGATCTTGCCATCGCGCACCAGCGTTTCCGGCAGCACCGCGCCGTCCGCCAGTATCGCCACCGTCTCGCCTTCCAAGTGTTCCAACCCCTGAATTTCGTTTACCGCCTCGCCTGAGTAGCTCAAGCCGCAATCCACGAAAAACGCCTCTTCCTGCCGGGCGAAGGCGCGGCTCTCCAACCGCTCGACAAAGCGCCGCGTGCCGCCGGCCAGCTCCCGGCGCACCACGCAATACAGCACATCTTCTGCGCCTTCGGCCACCACCGTGCAGCTCTCAAAACGCCCCTTGTGGGTATTGTGCCGATGCCAGGCGCCGATTTGCTGCTCAGGAATATAGGTATTCCCCAACAGCTCGCCGGATGAAGACACAAACCACACCACCGGTATGGGGGCCTTGCTGTAAGTCATATCCGCAATATCGAAGCCGTCAAACAAATGTGGACTGCGTAGCGACAAATCGCCACTCACATAGCCGCCTGCTTGCCATGAATACGCCATTTCGCGCACATGTCCGCCGCGTGCCGCGCAGTAAATCAGAGTTGAGTTCACCACCACCGGCTGCACGTTAGAAGCACCGATATAGGAATGAGGGGCTACCGATACTGAAGACGGAGTGAGTGCTTCAGAGTTAACGGTTTCCATGCGCCATTCCGCCGATGAAGTCAGCAGGATCAGCTTATTCAGTGGCACAATGTGGCGGATGGTATTGGCTTCACGCGCCGCCACACGGAACGCAATTCGGTCGTCTTCTCGGGTTGGGATTGAGTACGACATATTGCTTTCCGTGCCGCTCTTGGTCATCCAAATGTTCTGCGGTTGAGAATGCGTACCGGCAAACACCCTGCGCTGTGAGAAGTATGAAACTGCCGCCGGGAAGCTCTTGCCCGACACCGCCACCTTGCCAAATAGCGCACCGCTGCCGACAGCAGCCTGCACCGTAATACTGGGCGCGGTATAGTTGCTGCCTTTTTTCAATACCCGCACTGCCGTAATGCGTCCGTTTTGCACCACCGGAAACAGCTGCGCCCCGCTTCCTGTGGCATCGCTCACCACCAATTCCGGGAAACCATCCAAGCGCATAGATACTTCCGCCGACTGCCATGTCCTACCGCTGATTTGATCGCCGCGCTGATACACTTTGGATTCATTGCGGAACACCAAACGCGGGGCGGTGTAATCCCTCCCAGCCTGTATCCGGTCGATACGCACAATCTTGCCACCCTGTACCACCACATCCAGTTCCGCACCGCTGCCGCTGCGGTCTTCGATGCTGAAGAAGTCGCCGCTGCCACCCTGCGGATTAGGCGCACGGGTGCGGAATGTGCCGTCCTGAGGATAATTCTGCCCACCGCTCAGTACTGCGGCCGAAGCAATACCGCTCTTTTCCAGGTAGCCGCGCCCGCCATCCAATACCGCCACCGACAAAATACCGCCTGAAATAAACACATCGTCATACAATGGCGGCGTAGCCGACATATCCGCACTGATGTTGTCGTCATCAAACGTCGTGTCCGTAGTCTGCCCAATGTAGCCGTATAGTCCGTTATGCCGTTTGTACACTTTGTATCGGCTGGCGCCGTTTACCGGATTCCAGCGGATCGTGTTGTGGTGGCCTGATGTGTACAAATCATTTACCACCTCCACTTCAGCCGAAGCTTCTGATTCAGAAGTGCCATCTTGGGCGATCGCCGTGACCACATAACCAAACAGAACACCACCTCCGCCGTGCGCTGTGGCCGCCACTCCTTGCGGAGCATCTAACTCCGGCTTGAAACGGATGGTTTCCAACCGCCAATCTGCCGCCCCGTAACGCTTCAACTCCATCGGCGGATGGTTCGGATGTACCAAAGTCACAATATCGGCCGACTGCACATAATGCACATCGAACAACTCCGCTTCCTGATACGGCGTAGCCAGCTCATAGGGCTGGTTACTGCCGTCCAGTAGGGTTGCCCCTTGGGTATGAAAGCGGCAGTATTCATGGCCGAACTCAATTACTATCGTCTGTGTGGTCGAATAGGTAAACGGTAGCAGCCGCACCTTCCTATCCGCATACTTGGCCGCCCGCACAAGCTTCAGTCCGGCACGGTTCTCCACCGCGCCTTGCGGTTTCACTACGAAATTACGGCACAAAGCCAAGCCGCTCTGATACTTCTCATCCTCGATGCGGCCGAACATCTCAGGTGCGATTTCGCCGCCGGCAAAAGAATGTTTGAATAAACGAACACTACTCATCGCTGCTCCATCCACGCCACTTTATGCGTTATCGGTAGTTGATACTGGTTGGCATCCGCCTCTTTAGCCTGAGGCAAATACACCGACACCATCTGCAAGCAGCGCTTCGCTTCCGCCGCTCCAGCATCCCCTTTCAGTATCGGCCCGGCCAGCATCGAAGCCAACTGCCAAGCCAAAGCTTCCGTGAACAATGGCGGGAACGAATTAGGTTCTACTGTTCCGTCTATCCATTGCCCCCAAACTGAAGGCTGATTAGCCAGTACATTTTTCCCCTGCACTGCAAACGGCATACGTGCCCCATAGGCATCACGCACGGCCACCATTTCCAAAGATTCCGCCGGGAGGGCGAATACGTAAGCAAAGCGTGCATCACCCTCTCGATCCACCCGCTGCAGCGGCTCATAGCGCGTAGCAAACCCCCAATGGTGCAAAGCGAGCAGCGAGCGCAAAGCCTGCGGGTAGAAGCGGGCGCAATGTTCGGCCTGCACGCTGCCTTCCGGCGGCTGGATTGAAGCCACCGTGGCCGTATCGCCCAAGTGCGACAAAGCCAGATTGCAAATCGTTACTGCGTTGCTCATCATCTACTCCAAAGAAAACCGCCTGCCGGCCGGTTGGGCAGGTCAGGCGGTTGGTTTACTCTGCTTCGCCTTTAGCTCCCGGCTCTGCTTCATCTTCAGCTACCGGCTCAAACCACAAGGCTGTTTCCCCAGCGGCCACATAGAAGCGTTCGCCACGCTGTCGGATTTGTCCATAGAAGCCGACGGCGGTCGCCACCACCAACTGCAAGCCTTCGTACGGTGTTTGTTCCGGTGTTTGTTCCGGTGTTTGTTCCGGTGTTTGTTTGCGTGCCATTATTGCCTCCTACACAATGCGCGGGCTGTCGGCGGGCGGCGTGTTCGCCTGTAGTCCGGCCACAATCTGTGCTGAGAATTTGCCGATGCCCACCACGCCGTCCACGGTGTAGTTCAAGCGTACGAAGCGCTTATGCTTAATCGGCATCGGCAGCACCAACTGGGCGCCAGCTTTCAAATCAGCTGCCGGCACCACGCCGTTTAAGGCATCGGCATAGCCGCTGCCGGCAGTGTCGCTGTGCTGCAGGGCGAAGTTGATTTTGCCAGTACCGCTGACCGCTTCAGCCACGGTAACCACCACATACAAGGGCTGGCTGTTCAAGCCAAGATTAGGGGTAGGCTGGCCGAAGTCCACCTCGTGAGTAGAGGGAGCAGTAGAGATCACAGTCTGCTTGTCGGAAAGTTGCAGGAATTTATCGATAATCATGTCATCCCCCTTTATCTAACCTGCGCTTCGCTCAACAGAAGCGCATCACTGCGTTTTACCGGGATGCCGTCAAACGACACCACATGCTTGCCGGCCACCTGTTCCATGGTCAGGGTTGATCCAGCCACCTTATTGGCAATCTGGCGGCGCAGGAAGCTGCGTACTTTGCGGTTCACATAGAACACCGCACGGCCCATATTGGCGTTCGGCAGCAACTCAATAGCCTGGGTCATCAGGTCGATCAGGTCGGCACCGGCTTGGGCATCCTTGGTCAGCTGTTGCCAGTTGATATTGGCAATGCGCACCACATAACGCCAATCGCGCAGGGTCAGGCCGGCATCCCATTTGTAGTGGGTACGGTAGGCTTGATACTCGCCGCCGTCGGCATCTTTCACCGTATCTTCGCCCAAATCGCGGATAACCAAACCAGCCTTACTGCCTTTCGGATAAATGCCGTGCAGGGTATTCGGCCCCCATACGCACAACCAAATCGAAGTCAGGTCATTGCCCGTGCCGCCGGCATCAATGATGTTCTGGCCGTTTTCCGCCGCCTTGCTGTTGAAGCGCGGAGCCAAGCCGGTAAAGCGTTGCGGCGTGGCAGAGGTATCACCATAGAACAAGGTGCTGGCCAAGTTCTGGTTCATACCCTCCACGAAAGCACGCTCTTCACTCAAGCGCCAAGCGGCCGAATTACCGTTCAAATCAGCCAGCGCCTTATCGGTCAGCGCGTAGCTTTCCAGCATGCCCATGCTGTCTTTGATGGTAACCGTGGTCGATTTCTCCGGCTGCACACCATAGTTCAGCATACGCCAAGTACCCTGCGGCAAACCGCTGCGTACCGTGGTTTTATGCTCAGTGAAACCGTTGGCTTCCAGCCAAGTGGCATCCTCCAAGATTTCATTGGTTTCCGTCAGCATTTCGATGATATCGGAGATATTCCCCTTATCATCCATGCGGCTGGCCACATCGGCCAAAGTCGGATTGTTACTTTTCAATACACCCATTGCTTACCCCTTTTAAGGATTCATGTTGCTTGCGTTGTAAAAACTCTGCGCCGAACGCGCCTCCCCCTTGTTGCCATTGACCATGCCGTCTTCCCGCAAGGTCAAGCCAACCCGGTAGAACATCCGGATAAAGGCCGGATGGTTGCCCAAGCCGGACTGATTGAGTAAATCAGACAACTCCGGCGAGCCGTATTGCTGCAAGGCACGCTTCGCCACCGCCATGTTTTCGTTCAGCTTGTCGCCGCCAAACTCTGCATCCGTGCGCGATTGCTGCGCCCATTGATTGCTTAAAGCCTCCATCTGCGCACCATGGCGCTGCTCCAACATAGCCGACATACGACCCAGCATCAGATTGGCCTGATCGTTATCCAAGCCGATTTCACGCGCCGCCGCCTCGTATTCCTTCAGCACATCGGCATCGTATTCTTTGCCTTCTGTCACCGTGAATTGATACTGCTCCGGCACAGCCGGTTTTTCTTGCTGCTCAGGCGCGGCTGGCTGTTCCGGTTCGGCAGGCTGCTGCGCTTCCGCCACCGCTTGCCCTTGCTCCGGCGCTACCTCTTCCGCCGCCGCTTCCGTGATTAAAGTCTCATCGCTCATCGCGTGTTTCCCTCATCATCAAATCGTATTCATCCGGGCATTCACGCATTACCCAGTCCAACAGCCACAAGCCGAGATTGCGCTGCCCTTCGGCAAATGCCATCCGCAACGGCTCAGGGTTGAATACCGAACGCCACACGCCGGCCTGTTCCAGCAAACGCCACACCACCCGCCGTCCGGCCGGCAGCTTCATCAGCGCCCGAATATCCGACTGCATCGCTTCCTGTTTCATTGCCCCTCCAACTGTCTGCCGCTACTCTAATACAAGTCCTGAAAAATCAAGTGTAACTGTAAAATTTAGTAAAATATCAGGCAAAACAAAAGCAGCCCGAAGGCTGCGTGCAATATATTTTTAACTAACAATTTATTAGATGAAACGGGACTTTAAATTTGTCTGAGAAAATGCCGTCTGAAGATTCAGACGGCATTTTCTGTTTACCTTACCGTAGCCTTGCTGTAAATGCCTTCAAGACATACGGCTATGCGGTCGGAGGTGTCTTTGTCCGCATATCCCCGCAACACTTCGAGGGCTGCGACGGCTCTTTTCAGGCGTGAACGGGTTTCGTGCCAAACCGTCCACATCGTAACCGCCTGCCTGTTGCCAAGCTGTTTGAGCGGCGCGGAGATGTCTTTGCCCAATTCAATCATCCATGTGCCGTAATAAACCATAGCGGCAATGTCGGCTAAAGAGTTGCCGTCGATAGGCAGGGCTGGTTGCGGTGCGGGCAGTGGTTCACGGTCGAGGACTTCGCCGGTCAAGCCTGTGTGCAGGGTCAATGCGTGGACGTAGGCGACGGCTTCGGGCAGCTTCTCGGCGGGGAGGTCTTCAATCGCGCCGACGTTGAAGCGTTGGTGAATCATACTGTACGCGGAGGAGTAGTCTATGCCTTTGCGTCCGACAAGCGCGGCAACGGCTTGGCGCAATCCAGTACGGTCGTCGGCGGTGGTTTTGGCAGATGGCAGAGCTTCGGAAGAGTGCAGGCTACCTGAAATTACGGCGTCGAAGGTGCGGATAACCTGTAAGAAGAATTTAGCACTAATCCAAGTGGCATAGGCATACACCAATTCTTTGCATGCGTAAGTGCCGCGTTTGTTGCCGCCTTTAACAACTTGGATAACTTGTTGATTTTTATCCAAAGCAGGATTTCCTGCTTTGGAAATTTCATCAATTAAATCAGATGTTTGTTGATTCTGAAGCCATAGGGAGGGTTTGTGGCGATTTTCGCCACCACTGGCTTTGTGTAAATCATTGAGAGAATAAAGGTTGTCGAATTGACGGATAGCGACATTGGCTACAGAGATTGCGTTCATGATGAACTCCTAGACAGATTAGTTAGTGATTGCCGCTGAATAGGGCGGCGGGCTTCAACTACCGTGTCTAGACGGCTCGCAGTATTCCCCGAAGGTGTTGTATTTCTGCGTATAGACCCGCCAGAGAAACTTGGCGTTTTGTGCCGCTAATCTCATACAAGGAGAGAGCAACGAAACCGATAGGCACAAAAAATGCGCGCTTACGGGGCGGATATCCGCTAGACAATTTAGTAGTGGGGTCATCATAATTGTTGAGAGTATGGAAGTCAATATTATTAAGGATTACTTATGGAAAATCTCAGCCAAATCTTGCAAGCCGCATATAAAATCCTAGCTGGCATGCCAGGGAAACAAGGCCATGTATCTGATATTGCTATTGAAGCTGTCAGGATAAATCACAATATGGGAATGGATGCTGACACATTCAGCAACAAACTATCATCAGCGCTTGCTGCCCATGTGAAAAAGAAAGATGCCGTTTTTACTAAGGTTGCCAGTAAAAAAGATGCGAAAGGGAAGGTTGTTTCCTACAAGCGTGGCGTGTACCGTCTGAAGAAACTGAGGGTAGCCAACCCTACAGAACAAAACATTGCTCCGCCTGTGGATTCTGCATTTTTAGGCAAAGCTGGCGAGCTAGCGGTGATGAGCGAGCTATTATTCTGGGGCTTTAATGCATCGTTAATGGTAGTGGATAAAGGGATTGATATTGTCGCATCAAAAGAAAATATCTATTACCATATCCAAGTGAAAACATCTCAGCCGCGTGCCAATGGCAGTTTCGGTTTCAGTATCAACCAAAAATCTTTTGAAACCAACCACAGCGGCAATACCTATTATGTATTCGCCTTGCGCGAACTCACTAAAACATCCTTTGCCGTTATTCCGAGCAGCCACATTACTACGCTTAAAAACCGAGGTATCATCAAAGGTCAAGATTCACTATCTATCAGCATCTCAATTTTAGATAAAGGGAAGCTATATCTATTGAACAACAAAGATGATATTTCTACATTTATCAATAACTTTGGACAAATTAAATAGAGGAAACCATGAAGAAGCTGATATTGTATTACTCACTCCTTGTTTTATCAGCCATATCCCAAGCTCAACCAACCCTAGACCCTGACAGATGGGAATTGTTCACCGAATCATATGATGGAATTACAAATATATTCATTGATAAACAAACAGTTGGTAGAGATAATGCATGGTTTATTTTAACTAATGCTGTTGATGCAGCAGGAAATAAGACGAATATAGTAGGGCACGTCTTCTTTCGCTGCGGCCAACATAAGATAGCTTTTGGCAGGCAATCTGTCATAGATGTTGCGACGGGTCGAGTTATAAGGGTTGATTCTGGAGACCCAAGCTATTTTGTAGATGTTTTCCCATTATCAGTACAGGAGAACATATATATTTATTTCTGTAATAATTACCATCAAAAATAAAAGGCAGCCTAAGCCGCCCTTTATTCCTACTCCGCCTAAGCATAGCCGCTGAATGCATCCGTCACATCCGCATTGCCGGCGGCCTGGCTGACTTTCTGCATCGCCTCCGCTGCCTGGTTGGCCACTTCCATTTGCTGCTGTGCCTGTGCCTGCTGCGCCCGTTGTTCGCGCACCGCCTGCACCTGCTCTTCCGGCAACATGATGGATTGATCCACGCCCAAGGCCGAAGCATACACATCCGTCAGCCTGTCGGCATCAATCTTGTCCAACACCTCCGGCTTGAACTGTGCCACGCCGCCCACGGTCGAAATGAAGCGGTCGATGCTGTTGGTGGCCACAGCCTGCTGTGCCTGTGCCAACATTGATACCAGCTGAATATCAATATCCACGCCATCCAATTCCTCAGGCGGTGGCGGCAGCATCTGCGCCTCCTGCATGAAGTCGAAGGTGGTTTCAATCAGCGGGTCGAGCAACTCATTCTGCAAACGCTCCAGCACCGGCCCCAACATCAGCAGTTTTTCCTCATGCCGTTCCGCCACCTCCGTGGCCGTCATGTTCGGGTTTTGCTGATTGCTCAACATCAGGAATAAATCCGCATAGAAGGTACTGCGGATGCGCCCGCGCACATCCTGAATATCCTGCAACAGATGGTTCAAATCCAGCTGCACTTCATACAGCGGGCGGATGCCTGCCTGCGAACCGGCAGTGTCGTTGTACACAATCCCGCCCGGCAGCCTATCCACATCCCGATACTTTAGGCTGGTCGGCACTTGCAGCGGCGGATTGGTTTTGTAGTCTATCCCCTGCGCCTTGCGCAGCTGCTCGTGTTGCAACTGCTTAATATCGCCCAATGCCTCCATGCCCGGGCTATGGCCGTAAATATCCCCGCCCGATACCGTCCAACGCGGACAGAGTGCCGGGAAACGCCTAAAGCCGCTTTCACGCAGCACATCGTTTTCGCCTGCTCCTTTTTCCAAATACACCGAACGCCACGGCATATTTAGCGCATCACGGCGCGAAGCATCCCGTTCCAAGCGCGGCTCGATGGCATGGATGATTGTTACCCAGCCGTCATAGTTCGCATTGTCGTAGCGGCGGCGCAGGGATGGACTGCAATTATCGTAGCCAAATTCACGCACCGTCTCTGCCACCGTCTTCTGGAACTCACGATACAGCGTGTCCACCTCGCCTTTCCAGTTGGTCGCCACCGCATATTCCCCCACCGTCAGCGGGTAGTGATGCAGCACATCATCGAAATCCGGCAGGATGATGCTGGCCGCTGTGCCGAACGCCCCTAATTCCTCATACATCGCATGCAAAGCACGGTAGGTGTTTGAACGCTGGAAAATGGTGTGCATCAGCTTGGTCGTTTGGTCGAGCCACAACTTGACCGGCTGATACTGCATCAAGTCGGCATCCTCAATCGCCAGCTTAAACCAAGGCCGAGCCGGCGAAGTCATGCCGCTCATCATCCCAGCTGCCAAGATGCGCAGCGACTGCGTGCCTGTGCTGTCGTAAATCTCATTGAAGCGCTTATCGCCGCGATTACGCTCATCTGCCAAAAAACGCCCGGAACGCGGCAGCAGATGGCGGGAAATATCGCGCCAATGATCATCCCAAGAAGCACGCTCCTTCTTCAGGTCAGCGTGCCGCTTTAGGATGCGTTTGCGTAAATTCGTGTCCATGTTTTACCCCAAGAGAGAGGTTTTGCCCAACAGGTTTTGCTTACCTAATTTCAGCTGGTCGTTTTCAATCCCTTCCGAACCGGTCAGCATGGTGCTGCTTACGCCGCCGCCGTCCTGTTGAGCAGCCTGCAGCAAGCCGGCCGTGTTGGCTTTCTTGCTGTTGGCTTTATTGAAATCGCGCTCCGCTTGCAAAGCCTGCTCCTTCGCCTGCTTTTCCGCCTGTGCTTGCGCTCGTCTTTGCTTCTTGTCCGCACGCTCGCCGGAGTAAATCGAATAACTGGTTCCCACTGCCGCTGCTACGGCGGAGATAATCGGTGCTGCTGGCATCGTCTCTATCCTTTCGTCAGTTGCCGTAAATAAACCACATCCTCACGGCGGCAACGCCGCGCAAGGATGCCTTCAAAACTGCTGCCCGGCTTGGCATGCCAGGCCACATAAGCCGCGCCACGCCGTGCCGCTTCCCGCTCAATCGTCTGCACCAAGCGCAAACCGGCCATACCCACCCGATATTCCGGCAGCAGAAACAGCGCATCGTGCTGGCACACCAAGCAGTCATAATGCGGATGGCGTGAAAGGAAGGCTGAGCAGTAGCCCACCAGTTCGCCATCAACAAACGCCCCGGCAAACAGCAGATTACCCTCCGCCGCTACCGCCCGATACAGCTCACGGTTCAAGCTAACCTTGCCCGCCCAGTCCGCTTCCGTTTCCAAGCGGTGCGTCTCCGCCAGCTGCTGCTCAATCCAATCCATGTAGCGCAAACCATCATCTATCCGCACATCAAGCATAAGGGTTGTACTCCATCACTTTTTTATTCCCACCTGCCACACGCAGGCTGTCGATTTTCGGCGTGTCCAGCAGCGCCAAGCAATAGGCACTCGCATAGTCCGGCGAACGGCCGATCTTCGCCACAATCTCCTCACGGCTCGCCACATAGATTTCCGCGCCGGACAACTTCCAAGTCGGTGCACACAAATCCGCCAGCAGGCGCGAATCCGGCGGCAGGGCGATGCCCGTATTGTTGGCCGGGTCGAGCGCCTCGCGCATCCGCCACCACAACTGCGAACGCAGATTGCGGAAGCCCAAGCGCCCCGACTTATCCCGCGCCGTCGATTTCTCCGCCACATTCACGCCAATCACTTGCTGCCGTGCTTCCGTCAGAAAATCAAACGGCGCACTGCCCACCCCGATCACATCGATATGGATTGGCGCACGGTTACGCAAAGCCGCCATCACCAAGCCCGCCGTAGCCGGGCCGTCCGGCGTTTGGCTGCCCGGATACACCAGCGGCCGGTCAAACCACATCCCGTGCCGCCGCGCCAATACCGTCTCATCCTTGCCGCCGCGTGCCACGTCCACCCCCAGGCTGTCCATTTCAGGCAGCCTGTCCAAAGGCTTCCAACGCGCCATCGCCGCCTCCACCCATACAGTCGGGATAACCTGCCACGGGTCATCTTCAATCCCCGCACTGAAATCCCCGTTCAGCATTTGCGAGCGCAACGGCTCAGGCAAAGATTGCAGCGTATTCACATAGCCCGTGCCCATCAGATACGGGTTATCCGTTACCCTCGACGGGATAAACGTACGGGCCAACGGCTTCACCACTTCCTCCGGCTTAAAGCTGTTGCGGTCGAACTCATACACCGGCACCCCGTCCACCAACACAAATTCCCGTCCGTCATCCACCCACACATCCTTGCCGTCCACGCTGGCCGCATAGCGGATTTCCCCGCACGCCGCCAGATTAGGAAACTTCTTATCCAGCCACGGCGCAAAGAAATCCACAATCCAACGCCCCTCCGCCGTGGTCGGCGGGTTAAAGGTCAAGAGCGCCTGGCATTTCTGATTCGGGTCGGTCGAGCGCAGCCAGCCCAGCAGCGCCCGCACCTGAATTTCCAAAAAGTTTGCCGCCTCATCGAATATCAGCAAGTCATGCGGCCGCCCCTGATACTTCTGCCAGTCGTCCACATACAGGCAGCTGCCCAGCTCAATCTGCCGCCCGTCCAGCCGCCACACGCCTTTTTGGCTGTTGAAGCCGTCATCATTGCCGATCAGCTCGCGCAGCCTGTCCACAATCCCCTGCAACTGCTTGGCATCGCGGCGCAGAATCAATACCTTTTGATGTTGTGTCAGCGCCTTGCCGCAGGCCAAATCCGTCTTGCCGCCGCCTGCCGCCCCGCCGAAACCGATAATATCCGCCTGCGTGGTGTAGGCCGCCAGCTGCGGCCCCGGCAGCGGCAACCACAGCGGCAAATCCCGCAACAACCCGTCCATCTCCACCCGCTCCGCCTCAGTCAGGTAAGGCAGCAGCTCCGCCACCTCGCGCGGCAATACGTCATTACCCATCTTTCCTCGCCTTCGCCATTGCCAACAAGCCCGCAATCTTGGCCGAACGTTCCGCATCCGAAATCACAATCGCCTCCCCGTCGCGCCCGCTCAGTTCCGTCCGATCCACAAACATACCCAAATGCTTGCCGATACTGTCCAACGCCCCTTTTTTATCAATCAGCTTCAGCTTCTTCACCCGGCCAATCATCTCCCCGTCATCGCCGATTTCCACCACATCCAACGACCCAATCACCGCCGCCACATCATCATCCCATTGCTCCACCGGCTTAATCCCGCCGTCTGCCGTGAACAGCTTGCGCGGGTCGAAAAATGCAATTTTTGCATATTCCTCCAGCACCCTGTCAGCCGTGATTTCTGTTCTCTGTTGCTGTTTGCCGCGCGCCTCAGCAATCGCTTCCTGAATGTCAGGTTTTGTCAGGTTCTCGTGTCCAATTGCCCGCGCCGTACTCTCGCTATACCCCGCCCGAATCGCCGCCTGCGTGGCATTAAGATCCACCAAATATTCCTCAACAAACCTTGCTTGCTTTGGTGTCAGTTTTTCCATTTGTCCCATTGTAATCCTCCATCTCCGAATCCAAGTGTAACCACCTCTCCCCCCTGCAAATCGAACCCACCGTGCGTTGAGAAACTTGAAATGCCTCCGCCAGCAAGTGGTAGGCAATCCCGGCATGCCGCAAGCGCAGAATCGCCTTCGCCTCCCGCTCCGTCAGCTTTGCCATTCCATGATTTTCGCCCCGACACTTCATTCATCCCTCCGCCATTCCGCCAAAACCTGCCCAACCGTGTGATACATTTCCCGCCCCTTAAAATTCCCAAATTAACCCGAAGTTTCCTGCCGCCCACGCCTGTAAGCGGTTTTGATAGTCGGTCATCTCTACCGTGTTTAGCGTTGTCGTGCTGATTGGCGTTTTAAGCTCGCTACCGTCCGGCATGGCCTTTAGTTCATAGCCTAGAAACATCCCCTTGCAATACTCGTGCCACGTTTCCGCGCTGTACCGCCTGCCGTTTACCCATGCCTTATCTGCCAGTTCGCCGTAGATTTTCCACAAGCGTCGGTTTTGCTCGATACTGCGTTTGGATTTGTGCGGCCTAATACACACTTCAAGCTCTGAATTAGCCTCTAACCACACCCCTAGATTGTTGTAGATGGTCGTCATTAAAGGCCGCTTGTTGTCTTTCGTCAGCCTGTACGCTACGCTTTGCATTTAACGGTTCTTCCTTGCTGATTTACTGCCAATTTAAAATATTCTCAACCTGTTTCAACAATTCTCTTTCCGTGCCGTATAAGCTTTCAAACGTTCGCGGCGCGGCGTGAAAGGCTACCCCTACTCCACCAGTCCGATGATGTGCAGGGCATAGCGGTATCGTCTCAAAATGGCTGTTGCGCCGCCCCATGCCTGCACCGTTTCGGATATGGTGTACCTCTGCCGGTATGTTGTATCTCCCCTCATTACGACAGACGATACAACCGAGAGAAGCCACGCGCTCAAGGTGCTTCTTTTCCTCTTTGGTTTTACTCATTTATGCACTCTTCCCAAACAAGAAGAATGACAAAAGCAAAAACCCCCAGAGAATTGCAAACCACGCAACAACAAAAAAATACATAGGCGTAATTGTCGTTACATTTTTGGCATCAAGCCGAATGGTTATTTTTTTAGTCAAATCCAATTTGATTAAAATTCCAGCAAGAAAATAACCAAAGTGTAGAAAAATTAATGACGAAACAATCGAAAAAATTTTAACCACTTCTTAACTCCGCAATTCCTATATCAAGCCCGCCGTCCTCTCTTGGCTCGCTTGCGTATGTTGCTAAAATAAATCTGACTTGCTTGTCGTTGTGATAGACAACGCCTTGCAAGGCATCGACAGCGACTTTTAGGCAGTTATCAAGGTCTAGTATTACCTTGCTTGCCGTACCGTCCTTATTCATCTTCGGCACTAGGCTGACAAACAGGATTACATCTTTTTCGGACGGCCTAAAACCTGCTCTTTCCGCCGCGTGAGAAACACAAAGCTTGTACGCTTTCGCTTCCTTGCTTAATACTTGCCGATTCCGAAATGTTTTCCAGTATCGGTTCGTGCTGATTGGGTATGGCAGGGAAAGAACATTTGCCCTTTCCGCCGCCTCTACTATTTGCGCAATCGGGATTAATACGGCCAACTCCCACCCCCAATCATCGTCTTGGTTGCGTACTTTCTTTCCGACCCATTCAACAAAGCCAATCGCCAACACTACGACCGATACGCAAATCAAAATACCGAAAATTTCATAAATAACTCCATTTCATGCCGAATTGTTTGTAAATCTTTTGGGCTTCCCCTGCTTTCCAATACTGGTTACTCAACAGGGGGAATGCTTCGTTTGAAAGATTGACAGTATCTTCGACACTCAAGCCTTTAGGCATACACGTCAAATCCCATACGCTCGGTTTTTTTGGTCGTCCACGCGGATTACTCCATTCATTGCTTCCATGCTTCGCCATGTAAGCCGCTCTTTTGCACTCCTTGCACTGTGAGCTGTAAACCCAGATTCCGGCGCTGTTTGGATATTTTTTATAAAAGCTGTCTATCGGCTTTTCTTGCTTGCAGCATGTGCAAACTTTAGACTTAGGCTCAACTGCCACCGGCTTGCATGGCTCTTGTTTTACGCCCGTTCGCTTCTCTTTTTGTGTTTTCTGCCGTCGTTCGTGCTGTTTTCGGTCAATTTCATCTCGATTCTCTCGGATGTACTGTTTTTGATACTTGGCCTTGCAGGATTTACAATAAGCCAAGTATTTAAACTCCCCTGTTTCTTCATTCCTGCGTCTAGTCATTTCCGGTAACGGTTTCACTTTTCCGCATTTATTGCATTTCTTAGTTTCCATCTTCGTCCCCTTTCAACCTACAACCAAATTCATCAACCGGCGGCATATCTACCCAAAGAGTGATGCCGATCAGTGCCGCTATCGCACCAAGCCCAATTAAAAACAGTGTCATCATTTGCGGCCTCGCTTGAATTTATTGCGTTTCAGTAACTCCAATTCAGCTCGCAGACGTTGGATTTCTGTTTTCAGTGTCGTATCAGCTTTAACTTTTGAGATTGCGATAATCTCTGATTTAACCCTTGCAAGCTCTGCGTTCTTCGCTTCAATTTCCGCTTGCAATTCTTCGATTTTCTTGTTCTTCTCTTCAGAATTTTTTGCCGACCCATTAACAATTTGCCTTAATCCGCTAATTGTTCGATTCGCCTCGTTCAGACGGTCTATTGTTTCGGATAGATTCGCGCTGACCATTTCCGCCGCCTTTTCCATTTCGGCTTTTTCTGCTCTCATTTCGGCTTTTTCTTTCAGGCCGTCTGAAATCCTCTGACTGTAATCTGTCACAGTGCTTCTCAATCGCTCAGCGACCTGAATAACCTCCTCATGGTCTTTCTTACTCACGCCGCCCAATTTCTCGATTAACCAGTTTTTCATTTTTCACTTCCTTTTGTTGCGCCATTCTTCAAACTTTTCGCGCCGTTTCTGTATCACGATTTCATCGGCTGGCTGGAAACCTTTTCCGCCGCTCCAGTAATCGCCCTTGTCGCACTGATAGCCTCCGAAGTAGAAGCTCGCCCGTTGCTCAGGCGTTTGCGATTTCTCGCATCTTGCAAACCCTCTCATCGGCGTGTTTGCCTCTGATTGAAAGTTTGCGTGTTTGCAGTAGAAGCAGGTTTCACGCATTTACCGCTCCTTAGCTGTAATACCCATACTCGCAGAATCGTTGATACTGACCCTGCCACACTAGGTCCAAAACGCCACGCTCGCCGTCTCGGTTTTTGGCGATAATCAATTCAGCCGTTTCTTGCGGTGCGTCTGAATCGTAGTAACCCTCACGGTATGGCATCAGAACTAAGTTTGCGTTTTGCTCAATACCGCCGCTTCCTCGTAGGTCTGCAAGGCTTGGCCGCTTGTCTGCCTGTTTCTCCGTCGCTCGATTCAACTGTGCAACAAGCAAGACGTGAATTTGCAGTTCCATTGCCAAGCGTTTCAGCCGTGCCGTAATGTCATCAAGTTCAGCAACCTCGTTTACGCCTTTGCGCGGCATCAGGTGCAAATGGTCAACAACAAGCAGGTCAAGCCCTGATTTGCGTTTCTCTAGTCGGCATCGCGCGGCGATTACTTCAATTCCGACCATTTCCGTATCGATCACAAACTTCCAGTCTCTAGCTTCGTTCAGGTATTCAGCGAAGCCGTTATGCTCTTCACGCGTCATGCGATATTTTTTCAACCTGCCGTAATCAATCGAATGTTCCGCTGCCGCTCCTCGCTGTGTTAACTCAATACCTGACATCTCGTAGCTTTGGAATCGGACGGACAAGCCGTTTTTTGCACAATGCCGGGCAATGTTTTCAGCCAACACGGATTTACCCATGCCAGGCCTTGCGCCGATTACCGTCAGATTTCCGCGTTGCAGGCCGCCTGTCGCTTCGTCCAAATTGCTGAAACCAGTTGAGAAGCCAAGCATTCCGCCAGTTTCTAAAATGCGCTCCCAGTGGTGCAGTGTTGCTTCCAGTGCGTCCTCATAGCTCATTGATTCGCTATTGCCTGCCGCCGTGTCGCTGATTTTGTCCAGCAAGGCCACTGCCTCCGCCTGTCTGTCGGCAATACTTCTGCCGTCTCGCTCTGTTGCCAGCTTCCCGATTTGTTCAGCGGCAAATCTCAATTCACGCTCTGCCGCACTTTCCGACACCAGCCGCGCATATCGGCCAACATTCGCCGCCGATGGCGTGTTTTGTTGCAGGTCAATCAGGTAGGCAAGGCCGCCTGTTTCTTCGCTCAATCCACGCTTGCCAAGTTCGGCATCAAGCGTAATCACATCTACCGGCAGGCCGTCTGAAATCATCGACATGGCCGTCTTGAAAATCAGGCCGTTTTTATCGCTGAAAAAATCCTTTGGCGTTAATCCTGTCAGCAAGTTTGCAGAATCGTTGTCAATCAGGATTGCGCCCAAGACTGACTGTTCTGCTTCCAAGCTTGCCAAGATTTCAAATTGCTCAGTCATTTTCAAAATTTCCCCAATGGTCGAAGCCCTGATGATTTTTTAACTACCGGCATACCGTCAGCAGTTCGTACAGCTATGCGTTTGTGTGCAGGGTCTCGTCTTACCGCGCCCAATTCGCCTCTTGCCTTTAAGCGTGTCAGTGATTGAAAAAACTTGTGTTCCCACATCGCCTGCGTTTGCATATCGCCTCTTGCTCCCCAGTAGCCTGTAAACTCAATCAGCGCATCTTTGATTCGTTTGTCTCCAAGACTTGGAATCTGCGACCGTCTGAGTTTGGCATCAAACGCCGCTTTGTCTTTAGGCTCCCAGTCGTCAGTAATCGGAAAATCTCCAAAGACGTTGCTGATGTTTTTTTCGCTCGCAGAAGCGGCGTTTTCCGCGTCCTCTTCTTCTCCGTATTTGTTTATATTCAGTACTTGTTTATATTCAGTATTTACTAGTGTCGGCTCAGCCTGATTAGGCTTACCCTGATTAGGCTCAGCCTGATTAGGCTTACCCTGATTAGGGTTTTCCTGATTGGATTGTTGAATCGGCTCGTCGTAAACCGTGTAATCCGTTGAACCATCACTGTTTTTTCTTACTGAAATAAAACCTTTCTCTTTTAGCTCGTTGATGATGTTGTAAACACCTTCTCGACCTGTCGGCTTTTTCGTGTCCTTGGTAACATTCACAAGCTCTGCGACCATTACTTGCCAGTTATCAGGCTTTGTCAGCAGGTATCCGAGTAATCCCATTGCTTGCCAGCTCAGTTGATTCTTGTCGTAAATCTTGTTACTGACGACTGTGTAACTGTGTTCACGCTTCGTCCGAATAATTGCCATCATCAACCCCTTTCACAATTTCAGCCCACCTATCCAACGCTTCTTGCGCTTTCATGACATCTTCTGCTTGCATATAAGCCAACACCAGCAATCGGGCTTCGTGCATTCTTTGTTCTCGGTTCATAGTTCAATTCCTGACCTGGCGATCGAGTAATGCGCGACCGGATTTTTACAGTTGCCGACCTTGAATTTAGGCTTGTTGAAAACAAATCCCCTGCTTTCCAAGTCGATGATTCGTGAACATAACTGCGTAATATTCAAATACTTAGAAGCCTCTAAAGACGTGATGTGTCCGTTTGCGCGGATGTAATCAACAATCTTCTTGCATTGGGTCTTTTTATCGTTCATAATCTCGACTCCATAACGTGGTTTGAACAGCCACCTTAGCCCGTCATCCCCGACGGGCTTTTTTATTTGGGTTGGTCGTCTGCCAATTCCGGCCAGATTAAATGCCAGTTATCAGGAAACATTTCTTTTCGTGTCACCCTTCCGCTTGTTGACTTTTCAATCAACGCCGCCGACTGAATTGGGACAGGCTTCAATCCTTTAGCAATCTGATGGATGAAAGACGGGGAAATCCCTGTTTTCCGTGCTAAATCAGACTGATTGCCGCGTATTGCGCAATAATCTCTTAAATTCATTCCGACCTCTGTTAAATTAATTTAGCATGAGTATAGCATAGCTAAATATAAAATAGTAGCATTGATAAATATAGCTATGCTTTATATTTATATTCATTTGACGGAGGGATGACATGAACCGAGTAGATAGAATTAAAAATCTGATAGCTGGCAGGTTTAACGGCAATCAAGCTGAGTTTTCCCGGGCAATCAACAAGGCGCCGGCACAAATAAACCAATGGCTTAATGGATACAGGAATATTGGGGACGGCGTAGCCGCACAAATTGAGACCGCGCTTGGATTGCCGCGCGGATGGATGGATGGAAAAGATGATCCGGGCACCCCTGTTGATTCCATCAAATCAAACGCCACCATTATCGGCACTATTGACGCTTGGGATAGCAAAACACCGTTATCTGACGACGATTGCGAAGTTCCATTTTATAAAGACGTTTGTTTGTCAGCCGGTAACGGTTTTTCAGATGACATTGAAGACCATAACGGCTATAAACTGCGTTTCTCGAAATCGACCTTAAGACGGCATGGGATAAGCCCCGATGATGTTGTCTGCGTATCTGCCGACGGAGACAGTATGGAGCCGGTATTCCCCGATGGGGCTACACTAGGTATTAATACCGCCGATAAAATAATTAAAGACGGCAAAATCTATGCCATCAACCACGGTGGGCTGTTGCGTACAAAAATCTTGCAAAAGCTGCCTGATAACCAAGTACGCATCAAAAGCTACAACCCGGAATACAAAGACGAAACCGCCCCTTTAGACAGCCTGAACGTTATCGGCCGCGTCTTCTGGTGGAGCGTGTTGGATTAAAATACTTGAACAACTGATTTATTACCGCATATTGCGCGGTATAACTAAAAAGATATAATATATATAAAAAGGGCACTCATGGAGCTGACCGTCCACTTTAACGCCGAACAGGATTTAGACCGCCTCTTTGAAAAAGACGAAGAAGCGGTCGCTTATCTCGAGAACATCATTGAGATGATTCAGGCGGACTCTGCTATTTTTGATGGCTTATACAAAAACAAATACTTCAGAGAATATGGCGAAACCATAGGCCCGATTGATTTGGAAGTGAAACCCATATTGTCATTATGGGAAAAAGACATCAAAGTTTTGCGCGTCCGATCTGACAGCGAAGAAGTCGCCGGATACAGAATAATTTACGCACCATGCCATGAAAAACAGCCAAACGGCGCGTATATCCGCCGCATAGATATATTGGCTGTTGTAAACAAGAAGACAGACAAATTTAACTATCAGGCAGAACACCCAATCACAAAACGGATTATCAAAGACTATGAAGAACTGTACTCCAACTAACGGCACATGGTTCCAAATGGGCGCAACACTCACTGTTGCCGTGGCCGCCTGCACAGTATCAACACCTACATCCGCCACCCCCATCACCCACATAAACTGCCTGCGGATAAACGGGCAGATTAAATGCGTCAAACCGATAAGCCCCAACACTACCCCCGCCGTAGAACATATTGAGCATGTACGGAAAAATCCGCGCCGCAAAGCAGCGATGGACAGGGCGGCAGCGAAAATTGCCGATAAAATAGCCCTCAAAGCAGGCGGGGAGACATTTGTCAGCCTGAGGATGAAAAAGGGGTTTACCCAGTCTGAATTGGCAGCCGCCGCAGGATTGCGTCAACCCTATCTGTCCCGCATCGAAAACAGCAAACAATCCCTACATAATGAGACTGTACAAAAACTGGCAAACGCATTAGGCGTTTCCCCGCTTGAAGTTCGCGCAGCGTTTGAACAGCAGTACGAATATATGGAGCAGGCATGATCCACCTAAATGTCCACTATTGCGATGAAATCATCCGCCATGCGGAAAATGACAAATACAGTCTGATAGGTATATTTCCCGATATATGCCATATCCCGACACAGCAAGCTATTTTAGGCCGTCTGTGCCTGTCTATTTCATTTTCCGCCAAAGGAATGGATATACAGACCTTGCAAACCCGTCAAATTTTTCTGGAGATCGTCCGCAACGATGATGTAATCTCCGTATTTGAGATTCCACCATATGACGGCAGTTATACAGAAGAAAACGCGTCATTCATGCTACACCAAACAATCAGCGGACTACCCGTTTCAGACAACGACCGCATTTATGTAAGAATGAAAACACACAACCATATTCTCTCCGAGAGCCATCCTCTGTTTTTTTCTTGGCTTCCTTACCACTCATAACAATACCGAACCGCCCTAGGGCGGTTTTCTTTTTCATGATACACCGCCATTCGGGCGGTTTTTTTGCGCCTGCGAAATTTCAAAAATAAATTCTTTTAATAATCAAAAATATAGCAAAATATAGCAAAATTAGTATAGCTTTGCTATTGATTTATTGTTTAGCTTTGCTATACTACACCCATCGAAGCAAAACACACTAACTAGGAGCTAAAAATGAAACACATCGCAAATGCCATGCAATTTGAAGATTACTCAATCAATCAAGAATGCACTATCGGCCAAATTTTTGAAACTGGTCGCGGCAAGGCAAAAAAATTCATCGTTAAACAAGTTTGGGGCGGGGTAGTAAAAGAGTTCAAAACATATTTGGAAGCATGCCAAGCAGTCATCAACGCCCAACCGACAACATTCATTCGACCAATCTAAGTTTCTTACCCAAGCCGCTTCAAGCAAGAAGACAGCAAGATTTAAGGAAAAGCAAATGGCTACTTTGAACAGCTTACAAAACCAACATGACGCAATGCTTGACGATGATATGGACTATGACGACGCGCGTGTTGAGCAGATTGTCGAGGACTACCTGAAAGAGTGGTCAGCCGCCGACCTACTGGAAATCTTGAGCGGAAACATCTTAGACGGCGTGAACAAAGCCCTTAATCGAGAGGCCATCAAGCAGTGCAAGCGCGAAATTGCCGAAGCGCAGGCGGAATATGAGTACAACTTAAGAACATGGAACGACTAGGAGGGCATCATGAAATACGCAATTCGCACAGTTTTAGCCGTGTCAGCTATCACGGTTGCCGCTTACAGCTTTCCCAGCAAGACAGAGAAGCCGGAAGAGCCTGAAACCATCAGCCAAGAAGCACAGGTTGAGCAGATGTACAACGCCATGCCAGACGAAGTCAAGGTCATGGGAGACGCGGAGGTTAAATAATGTTTGCAGTATTTGGTAAGCAAAAGAAAAAAGAATATGAAAAGTCATTTAACAAACTTGGGGTGAAAGTCCAAGACGAAGAAAAGACTTTTGCTAAAGATACAGGCTGCTATCAAATTTCAGGCGACTTTTCATCCGAAAAGATAGCTATGGATTTTGTGGAACTTTGCAAAGGTCAGGAAGATTTTATTCGACCTGTTTATATAGCAATTCTCAAGCCTCGAGTTGATAAGCATGGCAATGAGAAGGTGGATAAGAAAACTGGCAAACCATCAATGCGATATTGCAAACACAAGGAGCTTCCGAAATGAACGGGAGTGTGAAAGGTTTAATCATGTGCCAAGAATTAATGTTTTATTGCCAAGTCATGCAAGAGCTTGAGCAACAAGAAGAAACCGAAAGGAATAAGGAAAATGAGTTTCCCTCAAGAAGTATGGAAAACCCTGTCAGCAGTGAACGTGAATGACAAGGTAGAGAAAAAGAACGGATTGAGCTATCTCTCATGGGCATGGGCATGGCAAACGCTGATGGAACACTACCCCGAAAGCAGTTTTGAAATACACCCTGAAAAGTTCTTTTCAGACGGCACGGCAGAGGTAGGCGTAACAGTAACAGTCAAAAAAGACGACCAAGCCATTAGCCGTTACATGTGGCTTCCAGTCATCGACCATCGCAACAAGGCGATTCAAAACCCAAACAGTTTTGACATCAATAAAAACAAGATGCGTTGTCTTGTTAAATGCTTGGGTATGTTTGGGCTTGGGTTGTACATCTACGCAGGCGAAGATTTGCCGGAGGTTGAAAAGAATCCGCCTTTTGACCTTGTGGCGTATGAGAAAGCAGTAGCCGAAGCGAAGACAGAAGATGAACTGAAACAAATCTTCGCTGACGCGTGGAAGCATACAGACGGCAAGCTACGCGCGAAAGTCAAAGACATTTACGAAAACCGGAAAGCCGATTTCCAAAACAACCAACAGGAGCAAGATTAATGAACATCACACTATACCAATGCGCCGCTGACGTACAGGCTGCCTTAGACCATCACTTCGACACCGAGGCGGAACGACAAGACACGCTTGAAGCTGTTATCGGGCAATTTGATGTTAAAGCCCAGTCCGTGATTGGTTACATCAAAAACCAAGAAGCGACAGAAACAATGCTTGAAGAACACATCAAGCAAATGAGCGAGAAACTCAAGGCCATCAAAGCGCGAAATCAAAGCCTGAAAGACTATCTGGAGCGCAACATGATTGCCGCTGGAATCAAAGAAATTAAAGCAGATGACGGCACTTTCAAAGCCTCATTCCGTAAATCCAAAGCGGTTGACGTTTTCGATGAAGCACAAATCCCTGCTGAGTTTATGCGCGAGCGTGTAACCATCGTTCCGGATAAGACGGCCATCAAGAAAGCGATCGAAAGCGGTCAAGAAGTTGCAGGCGCGAAGATTGAAGAGCGTTTGAACTTGCAGATTAAATAAACAGGAGTAGCCATGTTTGCCGTTTTCGGAAAAGTCCGCGCCGAAGAAGAAAAACGGCGGCGGCTTGTTTACAACAAAGATGATTCCAAGTGGTACGAGGATACCCGCAAATGGAAGCGGCTTAGCAACAGCCGCTACCAAATCAGCCCTGAATATTCGTCTATCGAGACCGCCGAAGAGTTTATCAGGCTGTCGGATGGGAATCCTGACATCCATATCGTAGGAATCAGACAGGCGCAGGAAGTGGACGGAAAGGTCGTCTGGAAGCCTGTCAAAACAGTTTTAAAAGGAAGCAAAAATGCTGAATAAAGTAATCCTCATCGGGCGTTTGGGCAAAGACCCTGAATAAGAGGAAAGATTATGCAAGAAACAAAAGAATGCAGATGCTGTGGTAGGGAGTTTTTTAAAAGGAAAAGAGACTCTCAAAAACAATGGGAAGAAAGAAATTTTTGCAGTATCAGTTGTAAAAATAAATCCGTAGAGCCAACACCAATTCACATTAGATTTTGGAATTTTGTTGATAAAAAACGTGATAATGATTGTTGGCTTTGGCTTGGGAGTAAGGATGAGAACGGTTATGGACGTTTAGCTACACAGCAGGGTGAATCAGCAATTAAGGCGCACCGTTTATCTTATGAACTTAGGAATGGAGCTATTCCTAAAGGAATGTTTGTATGTCATAAATGCGATAACCCTTCCTGTGTAAATCCATCTCATCTTTTTATTGGTACTCAAAAAGACAATATGCAGGATTGTTCTATGAAAAACAGAATTAATCCTAAATCATTTAAAAATTTAATAGCAGGAAAGCGCGGCTATCTAGGTGCTGCAATTGAAAGGAATAAAGTATGAGCTTAAATAAAGTTATCCTAATTGGTAGGCTTGGTCAAGAACCAACTATACGCTATATGCCAAACGGCGAGGCCGTCTGTAACTTTTCCGTAGCGACAAGTGAAAGCTGGAAAGACAGTAATGGGCAGAAGCAGGAGCGGTCAGAATGGCACAACATCACCATGTACCGCAAACTGGCAGAGATTGCAGGCAAATACCTGACAAAAGGCAGTCAAGTTTACTTAGAGGGCAAAATCCAAAGCCGCAAATACCAAGGCAAAGACGGTATCGAGCGTACGGCTTACGAGATTATCGCCAACGAAATGAAGATGTTGGGCGGTAATAGCCAAGCGGCGCAGGAACAGCCGAAGTATCCGCAAGCACCTGCCGCGCCTGTTGAAGATATGGCAGATGACGTGCCGTTTTAAATAAAGGATTAAAAAATGACTGAATATATTTTTAAAATTTCTGCCGATGACGTAGGAATTGATTTAGAAGCCCCAACCATCGAGCCAGTGCATGGAGATAATGTATCTGAAACAATTGCTTACTTATCAGCGGCATTGGTGTCTATTTTTATTAATGATATTTCCAAGCATATTAAAGAAAACCCAACTGGTTTTATTGTCACCGCCCAAACAATGGTTAATAACTCATTGTTCCTTGCAGGGGATGTGAACTAACTAACCCACAGGCAGACGGCCTAAAACGTCCGAGCCGTTGAGAGGACGGCAATTAAGCGAGGAAACAAAATGCAAATGCAAACAGTAGCACCACGCCAAACGGCGAAACAGATGATGGACGCCAAGAAAGCGGCGAAGAAATTGACCCAAGAAGAACGCGCATTGAAACGCGCGGGAGCGGTAAAAAATGTTGACAGAAACCGCCTATCCACATTATCGAAAGCGCAAAAAGAAAACATCGCCGAGATGTTGTCAGGCGCGAAAGTGTCCGAAGATGAGGCGGTAACGTGTAGCGTCAAAATGTGGTTATCAATGCAAGATATGCGCTACGCCTGCAATCAGGAGCTAATCAATTTCGCAGAACATATCATCAAGCAGGTGCAACGATTGGGCTTGTACTGTAACACAGACGACCCAGCGAACGAGAAAAGCGTGGAGTTTGCCTGTCGTGAAGCGTCGCAAGCGGTCGCGCAATGGACTAAGGATTTTGACGACCTAAGCCCGAATCAGCGTCAATTGGTATTGCGTCCGCTGTCTAATCTCTTCGCCGCGTATGAAGAGTTTTTGAAAGATGCTCCGGTGCGGTTAATCGCCGAAGTATCGACATACTCGCTCGCCGTCAGTGTTACCAAAAAAGCCATGACGTTTTTAGAACTTGATGGCGGTTTGATTTCGGCGGTTGATAAAGTCGTCAACGGCAGCGATTCCCGCGCGGAAGCCCGCCGCCTGAAAATGCCATACGCTGAATTTACAGACCGAATCATACACGCCGCCAACCTGCTTTACGATGTGGGTATTCACGCAGATTCGGAGTTATCGGCGATGTACGGAAAGCCGCTTAATCCTGTACGCCCGCAACGCATCGGCGACGTGCGGCAACCACTCATGAAAATGCTTGTCAAGAACAAGGGAGGCGCACTGGTTCAGGCTGTCAAGGATTCGGAAAACATTATCCGACATTGCGACAGCGGAACAGGCTTCAGTTGTTTCAACTGGACTAAGCATTTCAAGCGGGCAGCAAACCTGATTAGCCTTATGCGACAGGAAGCAGAAGCATGAAAGACCTAACATACGGAAGTGTTTGCAGCGGTATAGAGGCGGTATCTGTTGCGTGGAGCGGCCTGAATCTGAAGCCGATATGGTTTTCCGAAATTGAACCTTTCCCATGCGCGGTATTGGCGCATCATTACCCGACTATCCCAAATTACGGCGACATGACGACGTTACCGGAGCGGATTTTGTCGGGGGAAATTGAGGCACCAGATATATTGGTCGGTGGTACACCTTGCCAGGCTTTTTCGGTTGCCGGCTTAAGAAACAGCCTAAATGACGAACGCGGAAATCTTACGCTTGTTTTTGTAAGGATTTTAAATGCAATTAACACTATTCGAAGACGCTACGGACTGCCCGACGCAGTTGTACTGTGGGAAAACGTCCCCGGCGTTTTATCAACACGAGACAACGCCTTCGGATGTTTTTTGGCAGCTTTGCTTGGCGAGTCCAAAGAGCTTGTCCCAACAAGGGGCAGATGGACGGGTGCTGGTATTGTGCGTTCGGACGAATGCGAAATCGCATGGCGAATCTTGGATGCCCAATATTTCGGAGTCCCCCAACGTCGCCGAAGAGTGTTTCTTATCGCAGGTAATCGAGACAGACGTGCCGCCCAAATACTATTTGAGCAGCCGAGCAAAAGTAGGAATCCTGAGACGGGCGGAAAAAAGGGGAAAGAATCTGCCACATTTATTGAGGGAAGCTTTGGAACATTCCAGGCATCCAACACCGCCGGCACGTTAAAAAGGAAAGGAGGGGCTTTATCCGGAGGGAGCGAAACACTTATTGTCAATATTGGAGCAACGTTAACCACTGGGTTTGGTGGTAGAGGCGTAGATTCGGACCAGATTTGTGACGGCAACTGCGTTATAAATTATCCAAAAGTACGAAAACTAACCCCAGTCGAATGCGAGAGGCTACAAGGATTCCCGGATAACCACACGCAAATCCCGTGGCGCGGCAAACCCGCCGCCGACTGCCCGGACGGTCCGCGCTACAAAGCCATCGGCAACAGCATGGCGGTACCGGTTATGCGCTGGATTGGGGAAAGGATGTGCCGAATATGAAAGACCTAATTGCCGCCGTCCTGATTGCCGCCGTCCTGATTGCTATAGAGCTATCAGGAATCCCGAAAGTGGCGGTACAGATAAACGAATATCAGAAAGGACAGCAAAGATGAAAGATGATACACCTGAAATTTTATTGCAACGATTCCAAATCTACCGTCATTACAAAGGTGGGGAATATACATTTTTAGGGATTGCAAAACTGGAATCTGATTTGACAGATATGGCTATTTATAAAAAGGCTTATGTTGACGACGACACGGTTTTCGTCCGCCCATTGGAAGAGTTTAAAAAGAAATTCAAGCCTATTTAACAAATGACAAAAAGGAAAGATGCAATGACACCCGAAAGAATCGAACAAGAGCGCAAAGCGTTTGAGGCGTGGATGGCCGAACGGTATCCAACCGACCCGAAAACGGAACGAGAAGGCGACGAATACAGCCGCCTTGGTACTCAGTACAAATGGGAAGGTTGGCAAGCCAAAGCCGCGCAATCCGAATGGGTAAGCGTGGAGGATAGACTACCTGATGAATGTAACATGGTATTTATTTGGTTAGGCGGAGATGATGTAACATTAAGCGCGTATGACTCTATATGTGGTTGGGCGTTTATTGACCAAATGGATGCCGAAAAGGTTAAGTGTTGGTCTCCCGTCGTATTACCAGACCCGCCTGATACGAGAGGCAAATAATGGCAACAGTAAGCATCCTCATCAGCGACCAACCGGACGGCCTGTTTATCAAGCTGACCTCGGACGAGCCAATGCCGAAAGATGGCGAAGACTGCGGCAGCATTGCCCAGAACGCAGGCCTTATCTGCCTAGCAATCCTTAAACGCGAAATGCGGCAGATAACAGGCAAAGAACCAGTTTTGATTGATATCCAATAACCCGCGCAACAACTACCAATCCGACAGACGGCGGAAATACCGCCTGATGAAGATTAGAAAGGCAAGAAGATGTATCTAACAGCGCAAGAATGCGCGGAATTACTACACGTCAAACGCGCAACATTCGTTAATCAGACTTGCAAACAGGCAGACTTCCCAAAGCCGTTTGTAATTTCGCCGCGCAAACGGTTATGGCCGAAAGCAGAAGTACACGACTTTATCCGTCGCCGCCGTCAGAAATAGAGAAACCGCCGTAACAGGCGGTTTTTTTCAATCTAGCAAATCGGCAAGTTCGCCAATATCAGGGTTATAGTACACGTTGAGCAGGATTCTCAAATCCTTGTGACCGCTGATTTTCGCCAGTTGCATAGGTTCAACTTTCGCCGCCATGCGCGTCAGTGCCTTGTGTCGCGTATCGTGGAAATGGAAGGCCTCAGCCCCTTCAACTTTTGCCCTCGCACGTCTGAACATTACATCAAGCGTGTGGGAGCTTATATCAAACACAGACCCACTCTCAGAGCGTGGCAATCTATCCAATATCGCCATAGCCTTTTTAGACAACGGCACATCACGACTGCTACCGTTTTTTGTCATTGGCAAATGCACCACGCGCCGGCTCAAATGCACATCACGCCAAGCCATGTTACAGATTTCCCCGGCACGCATGGCCGTCTCAATCGCAAACAAGACAGCCAAGCCGATACGCTGTTTTGCCGTGATTATCGGCACGCCGTCAGCTACACCAAGCTCACGCACGACAGCCAAAACAATATCATCGGGCGGTATGTAGTTTCGCGCCTTTCCTTTGCTGGGCCGTCTGATTTGTAACAGCGGATTTGACGGCAATAAGCCCCATTCTTTGACCGCCATTTGACAGACGGCCGACAGCGTTTCAAGCTCACGCCTGACCGTGGCCTCTTGCACTTCTTTTTTTCGATTGTCGCGCCATTGGGCAAAATGATGTGGGCGCAGGTCGCTGACTTTTATGTTTGCCAAATCCGACCGTAACGCACGATTCAGACGGTACGTTTCCGCCCTATTGCCTCGCTTCGTGGGCGTGATTTCATCGCGGTATCGTGTCAGCAAATCGGCAAAATATAGGCTTTTAGGCGCATTGCCCTGCACGCCGTCCAAGATTGCCGCTTCAGTCCGCGCCGCCCATGCGACGGCATCAGATTTCAGGGCAAATGTTTCAGACTTGGTAACACCTTTCAGACGGACTTTGACGCGATATTTTCCGTTGCGCTTTTCGATGGTTGCCATGTGGGTATTTTTGGGACACTGAGGGGACACGGCATTATATGTTATAATCAATTCTAATCAATCATAATGTATTGAGTGGTGCAGATATGAGATTGATTTGTATATATAATCTATCTAAATCAATCATAATCTACTATAATCGATTAGCTGTTTAAATGCACTCCGTCCGCACCACACTCAAAATGAGCAGCTTTCAGGCTGCTTTTTTTACATCTATTCCACTATATACCCTATTCAAAATCAAAACTGCTTTTAATTTTTTGACCTTTGCAAAAAAGGGGTTTATTTGGGGGTATAACAGACGTTTCCATTTTATCTTTCAGACGGCCTATCATTTATGTTGAATCCATCGCAAAAACTTGTCGAATTGGTCCGTATCCTTGAAGAACGTGCCTATATTTTTCCGGGAGATCCTGTGCAGGCGACGGAAGCGTTGCGACATATTGATGGCGGCAACGAGGAAAAACTGATACGCCGCGCCCAAATTATTGACCGCGACCAGCATTTGAAATATGTGTTGCAGCAGGTGGAGACAGGCTCGTTTTGGCTTTGGATTGTTGCGGCGACATTGTTGTTTACGGTCGGTTTTTCCAGCACTTATCTTTTGATGGACAATCAAGGGCTGAACTTTTTTCTGGTATTGGCCGGGATTTTGGGCATGAATACAGTCATGCTGCTGGTGTGGCTGGCGACTTTATTCCTTCGTTTGAAAAATGTGCACTTTTTCAGCAGTCCGGCAACTTGGTTCCGAGGTAAAGACCCGGTCAATCAGGCAATTTTGCGGCTTTATGTGGATGAATGGCGTAAACCGCAAACGCGTTGGCTGATTGGTGCAACTTCGCACAGCCTGTGGCTATGCACGCTGTCGGGAATGTTGGTTTCTGTTTTGCTGCTGCTTTTGGTGCGTCAATATACGTTCAACTGGGAAAGTACACTTTTAAGCAATACGACATTGGTGAAAACGGTTGAAGCTTTGTCATGGCTGCCGGAACGTTTGGGCTTTCCTGTTCCCGACAGTCAGGCCGTAATTGCAGGCCGTCTGAACAATCATATCGAAGATGCACGCGCTTGGGCGGGCTTACTCATCGGCAGCATCATCTGCTATGGTATTCTACCGCGCTTGATTGCTTGGCTGGCTTGCAAGATTACTTTAAAAACCCTTCGCGAACGTTTGGATTTGAATCAGCCCTACTATCAAAACATCCTCCGTACATGGCAAACGAAGATTGTTGATGCCGATGATTTTCAGGAAAACATCGTTCCCGTTTCATCCAAAATTACGCTGAATAATGCGCCCAAATGGGCAGTTACACTGGAAACGGAATGGCCTGAGCCGCTTTGGTTTTCCGGCATTTTGGCGCAAGAATGGATAGACAAAGGCGTGGTCGCCGGCAGAAAAGATTTGGAACAATTAGAAGCCGAATTGAAACAAACTCCGGCGCAACTTCTCATCGGCGTACGCACGCAAACTGTTCCCGACCGCGGCATTTTGCGTCAAATCAGCCGCTTGGCCGAAGCTACGGACGGCGGCGTTATCATTCAGCTTTTGAATCAAGGCAGCTTCTCTGAAGATTTGGATACCAAACTGGATTATTGGCGCAATGCGCTGGCAGAAAGAAACATTGCCTGGCTGGAACCGACCCGTTTGGCACAAGAAAAACGGCAAAGCTCTATTTGACAGATAAACCGAAGGCCGTCTGAAACCTGATGTTTGGGTTTCAGACGGCCTTATTTATTGTTGAGGATTCATCTTAATGATGTTCGTGGCGATGCTCTTGATGATGTTTGGGCTTGGCTGCGTGGTGTTTGTCTTTAGGTGCAGGTTTTTTCATTTTTTGCGGTTTGGCTTTTTTGTGCATACGCTCTTGTTTCGGATGCATTTCGTGTTTGCCGTGTGCAGAAGCGACAGGAGCCAATACCAAACCGGCAGCAGCAACCATCAAAGAGGTCATTTGAATCAGTTTTTTCATATTTATCTTCTTTCAAGGGTTGATTTGAGGTAAAAATAAGAATTTTTTCGCACTCAAGCAATGGACAAAATATTAATGGCTTTGACTGTCAGCTGCTGTCAGCATTCAGCGAAATCTGTTCAAAATTCGGCAATAGAAGTATGGCAACACGATGATGTAGCAAGGTTTTGAAAGTTTACCGTCAATTTCGACAAAGCGTCTTTACACATTTTCCAAACGACAAAAAGCGCGAACCTTTCGATTCGCGCTTTTTCAGACGGCATCAATTATTTTTTGTCGTCTTTTACTTCTTCAAAGTCGGCATCTACGATGTCGTCGTCTTTCTTAGCAGAAGACTCGGCTTGTGCGCCCTCGCCTGCTTGTGCTTCGGCTTGCGCTTGAGCGTAAACCATTTCGCCCAATTTTTGGCTGGCTGCACCCAAAGCTTCGGCTTTGGCATCAATAGCGGCTTTGTCGTCGCCTTTAACTGCTTCTTCAGCTTCTTTCAACGCAGCTTCGATTTTTTCTTTCTCGGCAGCGTCGAGCTTGTCACCGTAATCAGCCAGAGATTTTTTCACAGAGTGAATCAGGGCTTCAGCTTGGTTGCGGGAAGCGACCAATTCAGCCAGTTTTTTATCTTCTTCAGCGTTGGCTTCGGCATCTTTCACCATGCGTTCGATTTCTTCTTCGCTCAAACCTGAAGAACCTTGGATGGTGATGTTGGCTGCTTTGCCGGTGCCTTTGTCTTTGGCGGAAACGTGCAGGATGCCGTTGGCGTCAATGTCGAAGGTTACTTCGATTTGCGGCATGCCGCGCGGTGCGGGTGCGATGTCGCCCAAGTTGAACTGACCCAAAGATTTGTTGGCGGAAGCGCGTTCGCGTTCGCCTTGCAGTACATGGATGGTTACTGCACTTTGGTTGTCTTCGGCGGTAGAGAACACTTGCGACGCTTTGGTCGGGATGGTGGTGTTCTTCTGAATCAGCTTGGTCATCACGCCGCCCATGGTTTCGATACCCAAGGACAGAGGGGTTACGTCCAGCAGCAATACGTCGCTGCGGCCGCCGCTCAATACTTCGCCTTGAATCGCTGCGCCTACGGCAACGGCTTCGTCAGGGTTCACGTCTTTGCGCGGCTCTTTGCCGAAGAAGTCTCTAACGGCTTCTTGTACTTTCGGCATACGGGACTGACCGCCGACCAAAATCACGTCGTCGATATCGCTGGTGCTCAAGCCGGCATCTTTCAATGCAACTTTACAAGGCTCGATAGAACGTTGGATCAAATCTTCAACCAGGCTTTCAAATTTGGCACGGGTAATTTTCATGGCCAAGTGTTTAGGACCGGTTGCGTCCATAGTGATGTATGGCAGGTTGATTTCAGTTTGCTGACCGCTGGACAATTCGATTTTGGCTTTTTCGGCAGCTTCTTTCAGACGTTGCAGAGCCATTACGTCTTGTTTCAAATCAATGCCTTGTTCTTTTTTGAACTCGTCAATGATGTAGTCGATCAAGCGTTGGTCGAAGTCTTCACCGCCCAAGAAAGTATCGCCGTTGGTAGCCAATACTTCAAATTGTTTGTCGCCGTCGAGGTTGGCGATTTCGATGATGGAGATATCGAAAGTACCGCCACCCAAGTCATATACGGCTACTTTGCGGTCTTTGTTGTCGCCTTTGTCCATACCGAATGCCAAAGCGGCTGCGGTTGGTTCGTTGATGATACGTTTTACTTCCAAACCTGCGATACGGCCTGCGTCTTTAGTCGCTTGACGTTGGCTGTCGTTGAAGTAGGCAGGAACGGTAATCACGGCTTCGGTGACTTTCTCACCCAAGTAAGCTTCAGCGGCTTCTTTCATTTTACGCAAAACTTCTGCGGAAACTTGCGGCGGAGACAGCTCTTTGCCTTGCGCTTTCACCCATGCGTCGCCGTTGTTGGCCTTGATGATTTCGAAAGGCATGGATTCGATGTCGCGTTGAACTTCTTTGTCTTCAAATTTATGACCAATCAAACGTTTTACAGCGTAGATGGTGTTTTTAGCGTTGGTTACCGCTTGGCGTTTGGCGGGTGCGCCAACGAGGACTTCGCCGCCGTCCAGATAAGCGATAACGGAAGGAGTGGTGCGTGCACCTTCTGCATTTTCGATCACTTTGGTTTGACCGTTTTCAGAAATGGCCAAACAAGAGTTGGTTGTACCTAAGTCAATACCGATTACTTTTGCCATATTATGTTGCTCCTAATAAATAAACTTTTCTAAATTAATAATCCTGTGGAACATTTCGTTCCGATGGCTTGTAAATAAGGTTGCTTCATTTTTTTTCAAGGCTTAATTTGAATTTTTTTTCAAATTAAATTCAAGTATTTGATTTATTTATCCACAAGCCGTTTATTCTTTTTTCAGACGGCCGGTTTTAATTTTCCGATTCCGGTTTATCGGAATGATTTTCCAATAGCGGAACATCGGGCTTTGAAACCGGATAAGGCCGTCTGAAGATTTTATGCTTGATAAACTTTATCAAGCGGTGCCTTCAATCTTCTTTTTTCGCCACGACAACCATCGCAGGGCGCAAAACGCGGTCGGATAATGTGTAGCCTTTTTTCATCACGCTGACGATGGTGTTCGGCTCTTGCTCGCTGACCACTGTCTGCATGGCTTGGTGGTAATGCGGATCAAGTTTCTCGCCTGCCTGAGGATTGACTTCTTTAATATGGGTGGCATCAAACGCTTTTTGCAACTCGTTCAAAGTCATTTGCACGCCCATTTTCAGGGCATCGAAATTACCGCTTTGGTCGAGCAGCGCCATTTCAAGGTAGTCTTTGACAGGCAGCATTTCGGCCGCAAATTTTTGTCCGGCGAATTTATGGGTATCGGCGATTTCTTGCTGATGGCGGCGGCGCAGGTTTTGCTCGTTTGCCAAACCGCGCAGCTCGCTGTCTTTGAGCTGGCCTTCCAACTCGGCAATACGCGCCTGCAGATCTTCGTAAGTCGGCTCGGCTTGTACTTCGGCTTGTTCGGTTTCAACTGCTTCAGCAGTTTCTACGGCTGCCGCTTCTTCGGCTTCGTTTTGGTGTTGTTCGTTACGATCCGTCATTTCTGACATCCTTTTAGAGTGTTAGCATTCAATAACCCATATATAAGGCCGTCTGAAAAAACTTCAAGCATTTGAACGTCGATTATCAAATGCCTTGTTAAAAGACATTGGAAAACGGTAAGATAGCCATCTGATTTTATTCTTCAGACGGCCTCGAATATGAAAAAAGACCATTTGAATTCAACCGATTTTAATCTGTGGCACACCATCCGCGAAGAAACCGAAGCGGCCGCCGCGGCCGAACCGATGCTGGCGAGCTTCCTGCATCAAACCGTGTTGCGCCACGATTCTCTCGATTCGGTACTTGCCTACCATCTTTCCAGCAAGCTCGGCAGCCCGATTATGGATGTGCGCGCGCTGTTTGAAATCTATCAGCAGGCTTTGAGCGTGGACACCCGTATCAGCAAATGCGTCGAGGCCGACTTGAAAGCCATTTATGAGCGCGACCCGGCTTGTGATGAATATTCGCTGCCGCTGTTGTATTTCAAAGGTTTCCACGCCGTACAGGCACACCGCATCAACCACTGGCTCTATCAAAACGGCCGTAAAACGCTGGCGTATTTTCTGCAAAACCGCATGTCGGAAGTCTTCGGTGTCGATATCCACCCGGCCGCCCGTTTCGGTCACGGCCTGATGCTCGACCATGCCACCGGTTTTGTGGCCGGCGAAACTGCCGTCTTGGGCAACAATATTTCCATCCTCCACGGCGTAACGTTGGGCGGTTCGGGCAAAGAAAGCGGCGACCGCCACCCGAAAATAGGCGATGGCGTGATGATTGGTGCGAATGCTTCGATTTTGGGCAACATCCGCATCGGCGAAAATGCCAAAATCGGCGCAGGCAGCGTGGTGGTTGCCGACGTACCGTCTTCGATTACCGTTGTCGGCGTACCGGCCAAACCGGTTGGCCGCTCGTCCAAAACCCCGTCTGCCGATATGGATCAAAACATTCAATTATCGACTACGGATTTTGTGATTTAAGCAATCTGCCATTTAAAAGGCCGTCTGAAAACAAATCTTTCAGACGGCCTTTTATCATTTAAATCTTGGTGTTAACCGCGTTTGCGCAAGGCTTCCAAGTGCGTTTTAACCTGCTTGACTTTCTCTTCGGTAAACAGGTTGGCAATGTTTTTCCAAATGCTGTGATAACCGTAAGGCCCGTGCTGCATTTCGGCTTTTGCCTCTTCCGCTGTCCAGCCTTGATAAATGATGCGGTACATTCCGGCAATCAAACCGGTACGGTCTGCGCCGTGATAACAATGGATAAGCACTGCGCCGTTTTGCTGTTGTTTTTCAATTAAGTATAGGATTTCCGCAATCTCTTTCGGCTTAATGCTCCATGACAGCAACGGACGGTTTAGCAAGGTCAAACCATACGCTTTCAAATGGTCGTCATCGTTGCGGTCGAAAAAGCGCAAGTTGACCACGCTTTGAATGCCCAGTTTGACGATGGCTTCGCTATCTTCGGCAACAGGCTGCTCGCTGCGGTAAAGCTTGTCGTCGATACGATAAAGGTTAGCATCGTGTTTGACGGGGGTTGCCCAACGCTCGGACTGAACGGCTTTGCTGCCGTTATCCGGCGGCACGGACGAGCAAGCGATGGGCAAGCCAGAAGCGAGAAGACACAACAAAAGACGGCGCATAAAATTCCTGTATGAAAATCAATTGGAAATCAAAATATCATGCGATTCTCTCAAAACCCGTTCGGATATTCTATCCGCGCAAACCGCGTTACAATAAAGCCTCTTTTTTCAGACGGCCTTTCATCATGACCTACCTTGCTTGGAACACCACGCCTTCCCTTGCTACCCTTTGCCGCGCAATCGAACAACATACCGTACCGCTTTATTTGATTGTCTGCCTGCCTGAAAACCGTATTCCCGATTTTCCGCTGTCAAATCATCCCTCCGAGCTTGAAGGCCGTCTGAACAACCGTCTCGCTCAAGCCATGAAATGCCTTCAGTTCAACAGCGTCAATGTTTTAGAAAACCTATTGTCTGATGTGCATCTCTGGCTGGTTCCGCCACACCGCGCCGACCGCTTACACGAACATTTCCCTCATATCGAATGGCAAACCGAAGCCATACCCCAATCCGCTCCTATTCCTCTAAAACCTTGGTTCAGACGGCCCGAACATCAAGCCGCGCCCGAACACATCCTGATTATCGGCGCAGGCATTGCCGGCGCAGCGACTGCGCGCAAACTGGCGGAGCATGGCGTACGCGTTACGGTTTTGGAGGCAGGCAAAGCGGCGCAGGCAGGCAGCGGCAACCGCCAAGGCTTGCTCTACGCCAAAATCTCGCCACACGATACCGAACAAACCGAGTTGCTGCTGACAGGCTACGGCTACACGCGCCGATTGCTGGAAGACTTGCTGCCCGACTCCGACGTATGGGGCGGCGACGGCGTATTGCATTTGAATTTTGATGACAGTGAACGCAAACGCAATCAGGCCTTGGGTTTGCAACACCAGCATAAACACCTCTACCGCAGCGTATCTGCCGAAGAGGCTGCGTCCATCGCAGGCATAGACGTATTTTCAGACGGCCTTTACTGGCCGCAAGGCGTATGGCTGAATCCGCCCGCCGTTGTACATACCTTATTGAATCATCCGCTGATTGAGTTGCACGAACATTCGCCGCTGACCGCAGTATCACATGACGGCACACAATGGACGGCACACACGCTGGACGCGCATTTCAACGCCAGCCATATCGTTTACTGTATGGGCGCGCACAGCCCGACTGCCGCCGACACCAACGTCTCCGCCCTGCCTTTCCGCCAAATCCGCGGACAAACCGGCGTTGTATCCGCCAGCCCGTTTTCACAAAAACTGCGTTGCGCCATTTCCGGCGAAAGCTACATCAGCCCGAGCTGGCAAGGCTGCCACTGCTACGGCGCGACATTTGTCCTCAACAGCAACGATGAAACTTGGTATCCGCATGAAGAAACCGAAAACCGCGCTGCCCTGCACCAACTCAATCCGCCATTGGCACAATCCCTGTTTGAGCAAGACTCGTTTTCAGACGGCCTTCAAAGCACACAAGGCCATGCTGCCCTACGTTGCGACAGCCTCGACCACTTGCCCGTTGTCGGCGCACTCGGCGACATCGCCGCCATGCAGTCCGCTTACGCCAAGCTGGCATTAGACAAAAACTACCGCCTCGACAATATCCCCTGCCCTTACCTGCCCAATGCCTACATCAATACGGCACACGGCACGCGCGGACTGGCGACAGCCCCCATCTGCGCCGCCGCCATTGCAGCCGAAATACTCGGCTTGCCGCATCCGCTATCGCAAAGGCTGAGAGCCGTGCTGCACCCCAACCGCGCCATCATCCGCGCGATTGTTCGGCAGCAGCCGTTGTTATCCGTTTAAAGATTTCGTTTTAAATAAAAAAGGCCGTCTGAAAGTCATCAAAACTTTCAGACGGCCTTTAGCTATCCGTTAACTGCTTAGAATTTCCATTCCAAAGACACGGCATAGTTGCGACCTGGGGCGCGGTAGCGGTCTAAACCTTTGCCATCGCGGTCAACGCCGTTGGTGGTGCTGTAGCTGTACCAACCTTCCTTTCTGTTCTAATTACCTTAGAACTTGGCTTCAAGCGTGAAGTTGTAGCTTCTGCCGGGAGAGGTGAAGCGTTCTATACCGGCATGGGTTTTGTTGTCAACGCGGTTGACTGTACCGAATTCGCGGATGCTGCGCAGCGATTCCCAAGTGTAGTATTTTTTGTTGCCGATATTGTACGCACCGGCGCGCAGGGTGAAGTATTTGCCCAAGTTGACGTAGCCTGTCAGGTCGAAAAGCGTATAGGCTTTGCTGTGCTTGGCAAATGGCCATGGGTTGTTCAAATCATCACTGCTGTGAACGGTGTCAGACGGTTTTTTAGCTGCAGTGTGTGTCAGGTACGCATTGATACCCCAGCGTTTGGAAGGAGCGTCGTAGCCCAGATTGTAAACGGCAGACCACGGCGAAAGTGCGTTAATCGGGGTTTCCTGTTCGTTGGTCTGTTTGGCTTTGCCTTTGATGTAGCTGACATTGACACCTGCGTGCGTACCTTGCGGCAAACCGATGCTGTCGAGGTTCCATGTGCCGTTAAATTCCAAACCTTTCACCCATGCGGAGGAACGGTTTTGGTTTTGCCAAACGGGTGAGCTGACCAATGCGGTACCGTCGGAAATCGGCGCATAATTAGGGCTGTTGGGGTTGTCTGAGGACACGCCCATGTAGGTCAGTTCGATAAAGTTGCGGTAGCGGGTTTGGAAGCCGGAGAGTTTAAAGTTTCCGGCTTTGCCACTGCCGGCAAGTCCCAGCTCGAAGTTTTTGGCGGTTTCTGCCTTAAGGTTAGGGTTTGCTTTAAGGTAGAAGTCAGGATGCGGGAACAATAGCCAGGTTTCGTCCGAAGTCGGCGCGCGGAAGCCTGTACTGTATTTCGCCAGAAGATTCAAATGTGGAGTAAATTTCCAGTCTAATCCTAAGCCGTAGCTGAAACCGCTGTGTTTACGCTCGCTGCCAAGATAGGGGATTTGACCGCGGATGGCAGGGGTATAGTTGGGGTTGTCCTTGGCTTTGCTGCTGCTGTTGTCGTAGCGAAGCCCGGCATTGAGGCGGTATTGGCTGCTGTCGCCGAATTGGAAGGTGTTGTTCCAGTAGGCAAAACGGTTTTTGGAGGAGCTTTCGACCAGCATAGTCAATTCTTGGTTGTTGGACGTTTGATATTTCGGGTCGTATAGGCGTACCCAATAGCTATGGTCGCTATTACCGTTGTCGTTTTTAGAACCGCCCAATCCGTATTGCATAGCCCATACCGATTTGGAGAAGTCGATTTGTTTTTCGGTGTCTACACTATATTGTGCGGTCTTTTGACGGATGTTGCGGAACATATGATATACGTCGCTATTGATACCGTTTTGGGCGTAATCGGTCGGCAAGTCCCAAGTCCAGGTACTCATGTCGATGGTTTGACGGTCGTAACGCAGGTTGAGGCTGTCCCATGGTCCTTGGTCAAGTTGGTTTTTGTATTCGAAACCGATGCGTTTGCGGTAGGAAATATCTTGACGGGAACGGGTATCGCCCAGAGCCTCACCTTTCCAGTTTGCCGCCCACATATTGGATAATTCAGTCGTCGTGCGGTCGGTGCGTGAATCCTCGTAAATCCAACCGATACGGTTTTTATCGTTGAAGTTGTAACCCAGTTTGAATAAGGTGCTTTTGTTTACCCAATCTTGTGGATCGGGTTTGCTGCGGGCTACGCCGCGGCTGCCGTAGTTGGTGCTGCCGGCATTCGGGTTCCAGCTTTGTTTGTTGTCGGTGATGACGGTATCGGCAGCGTCGCTGTTGTTTTTGGTTTCTTTACCGAAACGGCGGGTATAAACCATCAATGCATCCAGACCCAGCCAAGTTCCTGCGGCGGTTATGCTGCTGAATTTCTGGCTGTTGCGTCCGATATAGCCGCCTTTAATGCCCAAATGGTAGGGCTTTTCTTCGGAAACATAGTCGCTTGCGGATTTGGTTTTATAGTTGACGGCACCGCCCAATGCACCGCTGCCGGATTTGAGCGAGTCCGCACCTTTGGTGAGGGTTACTTCCGAGAAATTTTCGGGTTCGGAAGTGTTGCGGTTGGCATTGAAGTTGCCGTATGCGCCGAACAACTCTTGGAATGCTTCAGACGACCTGCTTTCTGCTTGTGCCAGTCCGTCCACGTTGATGGCAACGCGGTCTTTATCGACACCGCGTATGGTAAAACCGTTAGAACCTGAGCGCCCGCCTTCAACGACGCTGATGCCCGGATCGTAACGCACCAAGTCGCTTTCATCGGAGACCATTTGTTTATCCAAAGCCTGACGGCGGATTTTCTCTTCACCGAGTTTTTGTACTTTGCGGCCGCCAATGACTTTGACTTCATTCAACTCCTGATAAGCTTGAGGAATAGGATCGGCCGCTAAGGCAGGGAAAGTTTGGCTGACAATAGCTGCCAGCAGTACAGGTTTAAAATGGAAGGACATTTTTTGCCTCTTAATATATATTGATTATCTATTATTGGAATGCTTGATGTGCAGTTACTGGCTGACAGGTGTCAAGCTTGTATCTGTCGTATTGCGGTCTGATGAATTTTCTACGCCGCCAAATACAGTATCTAACGATTTGTCAGCATCGAAGGTAACTTTGCCGCCTATGCTGACTTCTGTTTTATCGCCGCCTTTAAACTGACCGAAGAATTTTCCTTCGACTTTGCCGTTTTTACCGTCAGATTCGGCAGTGCCTGAGAAATCAACGCCGTTAATGCCCACATCTTTCATTACGACGTCCGGACCGTAATCCGCATTACCTAAAATCGTGCCGCCGAGTTTGTTGGTGTTGAAATTGGCTGTCAGCAGTGAAAGTTTGGGAGCGGTTTTTTCAGACGACCCGGAGGATTTGCCCGGATCGTAGGTTGAGGTAACGATATTGCCGTTGCGGACGCGGACTGCCCAAACTTCGTATGTGGTCTTGCCTTTTGCCACAGTACTGTCTGACGGAGTGTAATAAGACGGTTTCGCCGTGCCAACAGGTTTACCGCCGACGAACAGGTCTGCCGTGCCGTCTGAACTTATCCATGCGCCGAATTTGAGGTGATCATGTTTGGTTGCGGGCGCGTAGGTGAACTGTCCGGAACTGCTGCAACAAACAAACAGCTTTCCACCTTCGGATAAAGGCTGACCTTCGTGGCGTGTACGCAGGGCATAAGATGGGCTGGAGTAAGAGGGGACAATCGGGTCGGAATATGAGCTGATGTTGTAATAGTTGCCTGAAGGGGTTTGATAGACATATTGCTTATCGGTATAGCTGCCCCATGATGTTTTTACTTCGAGCTCCGCTTCATGCAGGCTGCCACCTTTTCCGGAAAGGGTATTGATGGTCTGTATCGCACTGCTTTCATCGCTCAGCTTAACATTGGCGATAGGTTGCGCTGTCGGAATAGCAACGGGAACTTTGGGTTCAGATGCACCTCCACCTGCACATGCAGTCAAAATAAAGGTAGTTGCAATGGGTACTATAAATACATTAATTTTCATAACCAATTTCTCTAAATACAAGCTTCTCAAATACAATAATGATAAGTATTACTAATAATATGAAATATTGTGTAACAAATATTTTATTTTAGCAATACCAATATTTTCTCTATCAGTAGTTAGGGTGAATCTTTATGCTATCTTCTCTCTGTTAAATATATTTACGTAATTTATAATCCTATAAAAATAAATAAGTTATATATATTTCGTAAATTTGCCGTTATAATGATAAATCTAAATACGAATCTGTATTTTTTATGCAAAAATAAAATTACCTGAGATGCCTCAGGCAGTTTTATGATAAGAGCAAATCCCTTATTAGAAACGGTTTGCCCTGCAATATATACATATATTTCGGATGACTTTAAATGCTAAAAATAAAACAAAAAATTGTCTCAGCTTCTTTGTGCTACCTATTGCCGTCAGCAGTCTTTGCTGAATTTCCCGAAGAGGGTGTTCGGCAGAATATTTCTTCTCAGAATACTGCTGTACAAGTACAACAGAAACAATGGTTAGATATTTTATCTGAGGAAGAAAGGTCGCCTGAAAAGAATGAGAATATAGGCAGACCGACTCTGATTAACGATGATTTTTTAGCGTCAAACCCGCATATTCTTGAAGACGCACTGGTTCAAGCACTTAACGGCAATAGCGCAGACCTGGTTTCCTCGCTTGTTGCCCTTTACCGCAAACAGCAGCCCAACCACAATCCCAAACTGATTGCACGTGCCGATGCTTTGCTGGCAAAACTGAAAGGACGGACTTCCGAAGCGGTCGAACGTTATCGTACCCTTTATGAATCTGACGTTTCAGACGACCGCATATTGTTGGATTTGGCAGCAGCAGAGTTTCAGGACTATCGCTTGGGTGAGGCAACGATGCATTTTCGTCATGCCGCGCAACGCGATATACCTGCCCCCGTTTTGGAAAATGTCAAACGTTTTCAAGAAGCCGTTAAACGGCAGACCGAATGGAAATGGTCTGGCGGAATCAGCCCTGTGCATAACGATAATGCCAACAACGCTGCTCCGCGTTATTGCATCGAAACAAGAGGGCAAACCGCATGCAGTGTTACCCTACCTGTCAGTGCCAACGGCTTGAATTACGAATTGAACACCGAAAAACTTACCCCATTGTATGGGCATCACGCCATCAAATTCCGCGCCAACCTCAGCGGCACAAGCTATTTTTTCGACCGCCAATCGGCTTACGACGATGCGTTCGGCAGAGCTTATTTGGGCTGGCAACGCAAGGACGGCAAACAAACCGTCAGCGTTTTACCGTTTTATCAGGCACAGTTGGCAGGCAGCAGCGAGTTTGACAGCAAAAAAGAAAATAAACGCCGCGCCGCGCCGTATATGCTGGCACACGGGGTTGGCGTACAGCTTTCGCATATGGTCAATCTCAGTAACGCGACACAACTTTATTACTCGTTGGAACGCTACCGCCAAAACTATCGGGAAACTGATCGTGCGCTGCGTAACGACGGTTGGCACGACAGTACCTATCTCTCCCTGGCGCGCCGTTTTGGCAGAACGACTCTGTTCGGTGGTTGGCAATACAACCGCTTTGTTCCTGAAAACAAAAGCATACACAATGCCGTCAACAATGCGGCCTACCACCGCAACGGTTTCAATATAGGTTGGATACAGCAATGGCAGGTTTTAGGTGAGCTTAACAGCAGACTTACCGCTTCATTTGCCAACCGCCACTATAAAGGCATTATGGCATTCGGTACGGAGCCGCAACACAACCGGGAGCACTCCCTCTCTATCAACCTTAGTCACAACAAATTATCTTACAAAGGCATTACCCCTACTTTGAATTATAGTTATAGTCACATCCGTAGCAATGCACCATATGCAATGCGTAATATTCATCAATGGTCATTAGGTGGTGAATGGAATTTTTAAAGGAAAATCAAATCTGAGTAGGTGTAAGACAGCAACCCGTTCAAACAAAACTTTGTAGTGTAATTAAAGGCCCCTGCAAACATCTACGCCGAGACCTTGTCTGTTTGATTTAATTATTTTTTAGAGTCTGTGCGGTGTCATACCTTCAGGCGCTTCTGCACCTTCCGGCAAACCGAAGGTTTCGCGCAAAATCACTTTATAGAAAGCAAATGCTTCGCGCGCACCTTGAATGGCTTCCGCCTCGGCTTCAGGAGTCAAGTTCAAAGCGTTCAGATGCTCGACAAAAGCGCGCCAGTGTTTGCCGCGGCCGTTTGGATGCGGAGCCAGATGGCGTGCGCCGAATTCGCCGGTGTATTCGAGTTTTTGAGCGTGTTTGAACAAGAATGCCGCGCCCAAATTAGAACCTTCGGCGCAATACAGCCAGCCGATGGCTTTATTGCCGGTTTCGTGTGGCAATTCTTTGTCAAATTGGTAAGGCTCTTCACCCAAGTCTTTCAAGTCTTGAGTCACGGCATCGTAACGCGCCATGTATTCAAGCTCTGGAATGGCTTTGTTCAATTCGGCATCTTTATAGATATGGTCAACAGCCTTGTGGAAAACAGATTGAAGTTTCAAGAATTTGATGTAGTTTTCTTTGCTGGAAAAAGGTTGAACGGACATAACCAAGTTATCAACGCTGTCGTGCGTTGTCGTGGTTTGCTCTTTCAAGCGTTTGGCAAAAGTCAGCTCTTGGGTCTCACTCATGATATTTCCTTTGAATAAGGGACAAATGGTTTCAGACGGCCTTTATGGTTAAAAATACCGTCTAATTTGAAAAGAATCGTTTTAAAAACAAAGAAGATAATTTTTAGCCTGCTTCAGGTTCGTTGACCGTGTACCTTCCACAAATCTACAAGGATTATCGTGTTTTCAAATATTGAGAATATATCTTATTTTTATCCTAATGGCAATAAACCAAACTAAGACCTATTAATAAAATTTAACAGCCCATAGCAATAATCTTCCAAAGTCTTTTCAAACTTTTCAGACGGCCCAAACCTTATTAAACAGCCGCTATTCAATCCAATATCAACCTAAATTTGGGCTATCCTTCTGTTTTCCTTTATAATGCGACACTCTTTGCACCTTCTTTATCCCCTGCCGAACCATGAAACGGATTCCTGCCTACCATCGCTGGTGGCGCTACAAGTCTTATCTTCCTGATGCGACGCTGCCTGCACATACGGTGGAATGCCCGGATTGCGGCTGCCGTATGGATATTCCGCGCCTGCGTCAGGGGCAGGAAGCGCATTGTCCGGTGTGCAACCATGAAATCGTGGAAGTGGAAAACAATCCGTATATCGCGCCGATTGCCTATGCGCTGACAACCTTGATTCTGATGGCGTTCGCGTACAATATGGTGTATATCCGCGTCGATTTGTTCGGCGTGACATCGATTTTGTCGTTGCCGCAAATGATGCGGCTTTTGATTTCGCTGGATTATGGTTTTCTGGCAGAAGTGATGTTTATCCTCACCTTCGGCGCGCCCTTACTGTTTTTACTGCTCTGCCTTTATGTTTATACGGCTTTGATACGCGAAAAGGCCTACCCTGCGCTGCGCTTTGCAACGCGTGTATTGGTGCGGCTGCGTCATTGGATTATGGTGGATGTGTTTTTTATTTCCACTCTGGTGGCGTATATCAAGCTCTCGTCCGTTGCTACGGTAGAATTCGGCTCGGCGTTTTATCTGATGTTTCCGTTGTCGGTCATGCTGATTCGGACTTCGGTATCGATTCCGCAGCATTGGGTTTATTATAAGATTCACCGTTTAACCGGCGGCCATGCGGTTCAGACGGCCACTGAAGACAAAATCTGTTGCAGCCGTTGCCTGTATTTCCGCAATAAAGACGAGCAGCCTTGCGGCGTATGCGGTGCGGACTTATACCGCCGCCGCCCGAAAAGCCTGAGCATTTCGCTGGCATTTTTAATGGCGGCGTTTATCCTGTATTTCCCTGCCAACATCCTGCCGATTATGATTTCGTCCAATCCGACGGCTTTGGAGATCAACACGATTTTTAACGGCATTGTTTATATGTGGGACGACGGCGACCGATTGATTGCCGTGATTATCTTTAGTGCCAGTATTATGGTGCCGGTTTTGAAGATTATTGCAATGGCGGTTTTGATTTATTCCGCATACTTCAAACCTGTGATGAGCGCGGACAAGATGTCGGTTTTGTATCGGATTACCGAATCCATCGGCCGCTGGTCGATGATTGATATTTTTGTGATTATTATTTTGATGAGTTCGTTTCACACCAATATGGCGCGCGTCGTGCCGGGTGGTGCGGCGATTTACTTCTGCCTGGTCGTTATTTTGACCATGCTTTCGGCCTATTACTTCGATCCCCGTCTGATTTGGGACAAGCAACAGCAGCTTTCAGACGGCCTTGATTCTGACCAGACCTTAACACAATGAAAAAACACGATTCTTCACCCAATTATCACGCCCCGGCGCGTGTCAAGAAAACCAATGTCTTCACGTCTATAGTGTGGCTGATTCCGCTGATTGCGCTGATTGCCGGCGGCTGGCTTTTGGTTAAAGATATCCGCAACCGCGGCCCTGTCGTTACGCTGTTGATGGACAGCGCCGAAGGCATCGAGGTCAACAACACCGTTATTAAGGTGTTGAACGTCGATGTCGGACGCGTTACCCGCATCAAATTGCGCGACGACCAAAAAGGCGTGGAAGTCACTGCGCAGCTCAGCGCGGATGCCAAAGACCTTATCCGCAGCGATACCCAATTTTGGGTAGTCAAACCGCGTATCGACCAAAGCGGCGTTACCGGCTTGGGAACCTTGCTTTCCGGCTCATATATCGCATTTACACCGGGCAAAAGCCAAGAAACCAAAGACGTATTTGTCGTGCAAGACATTCCGCCGATTGCCGCCATCGGTCAAAGCGGCCTGCGCCTGAATTTGATTGGCAAAAACGACCGCATCCTCAACGTCAGCAGCCCGGTTTTATATGAAAACTTTATGGTCGGCCAAATAGAAAGCGCGCATTTTGACCCGTCCGACCAAAGCGTGCATTACACCATCTTCATCCAAAGCCCCAACGACAAACTGATTAATTCCGCCAGCCGTTTCTGGCTGGAAAGCGGCATTAATATCGAAACCACAGGCAGCGGTGTCAAACTCAATTCTGCCCCTCTGCCTGCCCTGCTGTCCGGCGCGATTTCCTTTGACTCGCCTAAAACAAGCGACAGCAAAAACGTTAAAAGCGAGGATAGCTTCACGCTTTACGACAGCCGCAGCGAAGTTGCCAACCTGCCTGACGACCGCTCGCTGTACTACACCGCATTTTTCAAACAATCCGTCCGCGGCCTGTCTGCCGGTTCTCCTGTCGAATACAAAGGCCTGAATGTCGGCGTGGTTTCCGATGTCCCTTATTTCGACCGCAACGACAGCCTGCACTTGTTTGAAAACGGCTGGATTCCCGTACGCATCCGCATCGAGCCTTCCCGTTTGGAAATCAATGCCGACGAGCAAAGCAAAGAGCATTGGAAACAACAATTTCAGACGGCCTTAAACAAAGGCCTGACCGCCACCATCTCCAACAACAACCTGCTGACCGGCAGCAAAATGATTGAGTTGAACGATCAGCCTTCTGCCTCGCCTAAGCTGCGACCGCATACCGTTTATGCAGGCGATACCGTTATCGCAACCCAAGGCGGCGGTTTGGACGATTTGCAGGCAAAAGTGGCTGATTTGTTAGACAAGTTCAATAATCTGCCATTGGATAAAACCGTTGCCGGCTTGAACGGTTCGCTTGACGAACTCAAATCCACCCTCAAATCTGCCAATGCCGCCCTAAGCTCCATTGACAAACTGGTCGGCAAACCGCAAACGCAAAACATCCCCAACGAGCTGAACCAAACCCTAAAAGAATTGCGCCAAACCCTGCAAGGCGTATCACCTCAATCGCCTATCTACGGCGACGTACAAAATACGCTGCAAAGTTTGGACAAAACCTTAAAAGACGTTCAACCCGTGATTAATACTTTGAAAGAAAAACCCAACGCGCTGATTTTCAACAGCAGCAGCAAAGACCCTATACCGAAAGGAAGCCGATAATGCGCCTCTTCCCGATTGCCGCCGCCCTGACGCTTGCCGCCTGTGGCACTGCGCAAAGCACACAATATTTCGTTCTGCCCGACAGCCAGTATATCCGACCTGCTACGCATGGCAGCGAAATTGCGGTTAAAGTCAACCTTGCCGAACCGCTTGCCAACGGCGGCCTCGTTTACCAAACCGATGCCTATCATGTGAATCTGGCGAAAAACCACCTTTGGGCGGCACCGCTCGATGGCGCGTTGGCAGCAAACCTCAGCAACAAGCTCAACCGCCTCAATCCACATCGCACCTTTGTGCCTGCTTCACGCAGCCAAAGCAGCCAAACCCTGAAAATCTATATCGAAGCCTTCCAAGGCAGCTATCAGGGGCAGACCACCATCAGCGGTTATGCACAATGGCCGGACGGACGCAGCAAACCGTTTAACGCCGTCACGCCGCAACAAGGCGACGGCTATACTGCCATGCTCGAATCGTTGGAAAACGGTTTGTCACAGGTTGCCGATACAATTGCTTATTAAATAAAAGGCCGTCTGAAAGATGTTCAGACGGCCTTTTTTTATGTTTCAAACATTCATTACAACGCGCGGTCAAAATACAAAGCCACGCCGGAACGCTCACTCATCGCCAACAAATAATCCATCAATTTTTGCGGCCATTGAATGCCGCGCACAACGGTCAGGTTACGCAAAATAGGGAACGTCAGGATATCTTCCAAACTGATTTCACCGCCCAAGCCCTCGCCTTCGCACACCAGCGCTTCCAGTTCGGCCAAGTCTTGATGCAGACGCTCCAAATATTGCGCCGTTTTGTTCAGATTAGTCTCGAAATTGCCGATACTTCTCTCTTTTTTGTCGATAAAGTATTTTTTCGCTTCATCGGTCTCAAATTCAGGCAGACTGATTTTGACCATGCGCGGCTGTACCAATTTGTTATTGTATTCGCCCACTTTGTCCAACCACGCCTGAACCTCGGGACGAACCATTTCTTTCAGACGGCCTTGATCGATGTAACGGACAATATCCAAACTCTCGCCCATAAACGAACCGTCTTCTTTTTGCAGAATCGGCACTTGTTTTGAACCAATCATACCAATCGGCGTAGCTTCGTCATCGTTTGCCAAAACAACCTCTTCCACCGCCACATCGCGCAAGCCGTAAATCATCCGCGCACGGACGCAAAACGGGCAATGGTCGTAAATATACAGTTTCATCGAAATACTCCTTAAAATTTCAAAACGGTTAACCATAACACCCAAAGCCGTCTGAAACAAGGTGTCCTGAAACATAGTGCCACATTCGTATACAAATCTAGGGCAGTCGGCAATAAACTGTTACAATAGCAACGTTTTTATCAAAAAGAAAAAACGCACGCCATGACCACTATTCGCCAAACGCCCCAAACATCGAGTGCAACGCTGGAAGGCCTACTCGCATGGTTCGACGGCTATGTTGCCGCGCTGCCCGATTCCGATAAAAACCTGATTCAGACGGCCTTTGACTTAGCTAAAGAACATTACCCCGCCGATGCACTAACGACTTACGGCGAGCCATTGATGGAACATTTCCTCGGATCGATGCAAATCGTCAGCGAACTCGACCTTTTGCCCGATGCCGTGGCCGCTACGATTTTGTCCGACATCGGTAAATACGTTCCCACTTGGCACGAATTGGTTACCGAACGCTGCAACAGCACCGTTTGCGAACTGGTCAAAGGCGTGGACGAAGTACAGAAACTAACCCAATTCGCACGCGTGGACAGCCTTGCCACGCCGGAAGAACGCGGCCAGCAGGCCGAAACCATGCGTAAAATGCTGTTGGCGATGGTTACCGACATCCGCGTCGTCCTGATCAAACTGGCGATGCGTACGCGCACCCTCCAATTCTTAAGCAATGTTCCCGACAATCCTGAAAAGCGTGCGGTTGCCAAAGAAACCCTCGATATTTTTGCCCCGCTCGCCAACCGCTTGGGCGTGTGGCAACTCAAATGGCAGCTCGAAGATCTGGGCTTCCGTCATCAAGAGCCGGAAAAATACCGCGAAATCGCCCTGCTTTTGGACGAAAAACGCACCGAGCGCCTCGAATACATCGAAAACTTCCTCAATATCCTGCGTACGGAACTGAAAAAATACAATATTCATTTTGAAGTTGCCGGAAGACCGAAGCACATCTACTCCATTTACAAAAAAATGGTGAAGAAAAAGCTCACTTTCGACGGCTTGTTCGACATCCGCGCCGTACGGATTTTGGTGGACACCATTCCCGAGTGTTACACCACGTTGGGCATTGTCCACAGCCTCTGGCAGCCGATTCCGGGCGAGTTCGACGACTATATCGCCAACCCGAAAGGCAACGGCTATAAAAGTTTGCACACCGTCATCGTCGGTCCGGAAGACAAAGGTGTGGAAGTCCAAATCCGCACCTTCGATATGCACCAATTTAACGAATTCGGTGTTGCCGCCCACTGGCGTTATAAAGAAGGCGGCCGTGGCGATTCTGCCTACGAACAAAAAATCGCTTGGTTGCGCCAACTCCTAGACTGGCGCGAAAACATGGCCGAAAGCGGCAAAGAAGACCTTGCCGCCGCCTTTAAAACCGAGCTGTTCAACGACACGATTTACGTTTTGACTCCGCACGGCAAAGTCCTCTCCCTGCCTACGGGCGCTACCCCGATTGACTTTGCCTATGCCTTGCACAGCAGTGTAGGCGACCGTTGCCGCGGCGCAAAAGTCGAGGGACAAATCGTGCCGCTGTCCACGCCTTTGGAAAACGGTCAACGCGTTGAAATCATTACCGCCAAAGAGGGGAACCCTTCCGTCAACTGGCTCTACGAAGGCTGGGTTAAATCCAACCGCGCCATCAGCAAAATCCGTGCCTACATCCGCCAACAAAATGCGGATACCGTGCGAGAAGAAGGCCGAGCCCAGTTGGACAAACAGTTGTCAAAAATCTTCCCCAAACCCAATCTGCAAGCATTGGCGGAAAAACTCGGCTTCAAAAAAACCGACGAACTCTATACGGCCATCGGTCAGGGCGAAGTTTCCAACCGCGCCATCCACAAAGCCTGCGGCGCGCTGAATGAACCGCCTCCTGTGCCGATTGATGAAACCAATATCGTCAAGCAGTCCAAAATCAAAAAAGGCGGCAAAAACGGCATTTTGATTGACGGCGAAGACGGCTTGATGACCACGCTTGCCAAATGCTGCAAACCGGCACCTCCGGACGACATTATCGGTTTCGTTACGCGCGACCGCGGTATTTCCGTCCACCGCAACACCTGCCCTTCTTTCCGCCACCTTGCCGAACAGTCTCCTGAAAAAGTATTGAATGCAAGCTGGGCAGCCTTGCAAGAAGGACAAGTGTTTGCCGTCGATGTTGAAATCCGCGCCCAAGACCGCTCCGGTTTGCTTCGCGACGTTTCGGATGCACTGGCGCGTCATAAACTCAACGTTACCGCAGTGCAAACCCAATCGCGCGATTTGGAAGCCAGTATGCGCTTTACCCTTGAAGTCCGCCAAGTCAACGACCTGCCGCGCGTATTAGCCAGCTTGGGCGACATTAAAGGCGTTTTAAGCGTAACGCGCTTGTAGTTCTAACGCACCAAGCAAATCCCTAGGCCGTCTGAAAGCAACTTTTTCAGACGGCCTTTTAAGTTTTTAACACACCAATATCTCAACACCTCAACTTATCTTTCTTAAAAAGTCAGCCGCAGCCTTAACCGCTTCAATATATAACCCCCTCTTCTATTCTTACAACCAGTCGTTATTTCCTACCGGCATCATTCTCAGGCAAACTTATTATTCTCATGATAAACAAGATATTTCCAATTTAAGGGAGCTTCATGGATACACGAGATTTGTACCCTCACGAGATTTTGCAGGAAGCCATCGGCAAGAGCTGCGCCAAGTCTGAGTTCAGCATCAAAATGTTGGTGATTTTGAGTTTTTTAGGTGGCGGCTATGTCGGCTTCGGCTATCTTGCCTGCCTGCGCGTCATCAGCGGCATTCCTGCCGAATGGAACGGCCTGGCCGCCCTTTTGGGCGCGTCTGTGTTCCCGATTGCGCTGATTTGTATCTTAATCGGCGGCGGCGAGCTGGCAACAGGCAATATGATGATTATGGCTTTGGGCAGATTGACCGGCCGCGTCAGCACCTACAAACTGGTACGCAACTGGCTCATCGTCAGCTTGGGCAATCTGGCAGGCGCCGTTGCCATGGCCTATTTCCTCGGCCACTACGTCGGCCTGGCAGAGGGGGCGGCTGCGGCGAAAACCATTGCCATCGCCGAAGCCAAAGTTAATATGGACTTTGGCCGTGCATTCGTTTCCGCTGTCGCATGTAACTGGATGGTGTGCATGGGTATTTGGTTCTATTTCGGCTCACGCCATACTTCAGGCCGTATTTTGGCAACTTGGTTTCCGGTCATGATCTTCGTGTTAATCGGCTTCCAACACTTTGTTGCCAATATGTTCATCATTCCGGCCGGTATTTGGGCGGGCGCAAATGTCAGCTGGGGTCAATTTTTCTACAATATGATTCCCGTCTTCTTGGGCAATGTCCTCGGCGGATCGTCTTTTGTTGCCGCTTTCTATCTCTTCGCTTATAAACATTTGTTAAAAGATGATTTTTCTATTTAGTTCAAGCTGACTCGCTACCCCGTATTCATCAGAAATACGGGGTAGTGCCGTTATCAGGCCGTCTGAAAACGCCTTTTCGTGTCGCATAATTACGCTTTCTCTCTGCGTAACGTTTCATTTATAGGAAAGATAGTTTCATTGTCTTTCCTTTTCTCCAATTTAAGATAATTTTTGCAATCTTTTGTTTTCAAATGACTTCCCCTCAAAAGCACTACGATTTTTCATAAAGCCCGTGTTCCGTGCTTTGCAAAACAAAAAATTTACTGTATTCTGAATTTAATTATTTACAATTTAATGCGGATTGGTTATATATCCTATTGTATTTGAAAATAATTTATCCTGACTCTCTCGTGAAAAACAGGATTTTTAAGCTGTATTTTTATTAGAAAAAAGTTTGGGTACGAATTGCTTGCAATTTCAAAACCCGTATTTATAAGTTAGATGAGGAATAAGTACATGAATCCCATGTATATCACTTTCGCGATCTATTTGGTCGCCGTATTACTGATTGGCCTCGCCGCCTATTTTTCAACACGCAACTTCGACGACTACATTCTCGGCGGCCGCAGCTTGGGTCCGTTCGTGACCGCGATGTCTGCCGGTGCTTCCGATATGTCAGGTTGGCTTTTGATGGGCTTGCCAGGTGCCATTTACCTGAGCGGTTTGAATGAAGCTTGGATCGCCATTGGTCTGATTGTGGGTGCATACCTCAACTGGCTTTTGGTTGCAGGCCGTCTGCGCGTACATACCGAATACGCCAACAACGCGCTGACGCTTCCTGATTACTTCTTCCACCGCTTCGGTGCCGGCGGTCACTTGATGAAAGTGGTTTCTGCACTGATTATCTTGTTCTTCTTCACTATTTACTGTGCTTCAGGCATCGTAGCCGGTGCTACCCTGTTCCAAAGCCTGTTCCACGGTCTATCTTACACTCAAGCCATGTGGCTGGGTGCCGGCGCAACCATCGCCTACACTTTCTTGGGCGGTTTCTTGGCAGTAAGCTGGACCGATACCCTGCAAGCTTCTTTGATGATTTTTGCATTGGTACTGACTCCTATCATGGTGTACTTGGGTTTGGGCGGTGCAGATCAAATGAATGCTGCCATCCAACAAGTTGCCGCCTCTACCGGTAAAGAATACGGCAGTCTGTTTGCCGGTACTACTTTCATCGGCATTATCTCTACCGCCGCTTGGGGCTTGGGCTATTTTGGTCAACCACACATTTTGGCTCGTTTCATGGCTGCCGAAAGCGCTAAATCTCTGGTTTCTGCACGCCGTATCGGTATGACTTGGATGATTCTGTGTATGGCCGGTGCCGTGGCTGTCGGCTACTTCGGTATCGCTTACTTCGGCGCCAACCCTGCCCACGTTGACGAAATGAACGGCAACCACGAACGTATCTTCATCGCTTTGGCTACCCTGCTTTTCAACCCTTGGATTGCCGGTATCATCTTGAGCGCGATTCTTGCTGCTGTAATGTCTACCCTGTCTTGCCAATTGTTGGTTTGCTCCAGCGCGATTACCGAAGACTTCTATAAAGGCTTCCTGCGTAAAAACGCCCAACAAGCTGAATTGGTATGGATTGGCCGTGTAATGGTATTGGCTATCGCCGTGATTTCCATCCTGATTGCTTCTGACCCTGAAAGCAAAGTATTGGGCTTGGTAGCTTACGCATGGGCCGGCTTTGGTGCTGCATTTGGTCCGGTTGTTATCCTGTCTGTTTTGTGGAAACGCATTACTGCCTACGGCGCACTCTCCGGCATGATTGCTGGTGCGCTGACTGTGGTTGTTTGGGCTGAGTGGATTAAAAAACCTGCTTTGGCCGCACAAGAAACAGGCTTCTCTACCGTTTATGAAATCGTTCCCGGCTTCATCATTTGTACCCTCGTGATTGTTTTGGTCTCCCTGATCGACAAAAAACCTTCACGCGAATTGCAAGAACGTTTCGAAAAAGCAGACGCAGAATACCGCGCCTCTAAATAAAACGTTTTCAGACGGCCTGCATGATTCGGTGCAGGCCGTCTTTACGAAATAAACTGTTTCAAAATAATCTGAGCCTTATCAGAAAAAACAGCAATTTATGCGGATGCATCTTGTATCCGCATCATAATTTTATTACGATATTACTATCTTTCAGAATGCCTGTTTTAGCAGTCTTAATTCAGGCCGTCTGAAACCATGAAAAAAAACCTTTGGAGAACATAAATAATGTTTAACTTCGCTTTTCCAACACAAACTCCTCTGCGTCAAGCTGTAACTGATGCCTACCGCCGCGATGAAATCGAGGCCGTTCAGGATATGTTGCAACGTGCACAGATGACCGACGAAGAGCGCAATGCCGCCTCCGAGCTTGCCCGTCGTTTGGTTACTCAAGTCCGCTCCAGCCGCACAAAAGCAAGCGGAGTAGATGCCTTGATGCACGAATTCTCTCTCTCCAGTGAAGAAGGTGTTGCACTGATGTGTCTGGCCGAAGCCCTGCTGCGTATTCCAGACAATGCAACCCGCGACCGCCTGATTGCCGACAAAATCTCCGAAGGCAACTGGAAAAGCCACTTGAACAACAGCCCTTCCCTCTTCGTAAATGCGGCTGCATGGGGTCTGTTGATTACCGGTAAACTGACCACCAACACTTCTGAAAAAAACATGGGTTCTGTACTGAGCCGCATGATCAGCAAAGGTGGCGCTCCTCTGATCCGTCAAGGTGTGAACTACGCAATGCGCCTGTTGGGCAAACAGTTCGTAACCGGCCAAACCATTGAAGAAGCGCTACAAAACGGTAAAGAGCGCGAGAAAATGGGTTACCGCTTCTCTTTCGATATGTTGGGTGAAGCCGCATACACAGAAGAAGATGCCAACCGCTACTACAACGACTACGTTCAAGCCATTCACGCCATCGGCAAAGATGCCGCAGGCCAAGGCGTTTACGAAGGCAACGGTATCTCCGTTAAACTTTCCGCCATCCACCCACGCTACTCACGCGCCCAACACGAACGCGTTATGAGCGAACTGTTGCCACGCCTGAAAGAATTGTTCCTTTTGGGTAAAAAATACGATATCGGTATCAACATCGACGCCGAAGAAGCCAACCGTCTCGAATTGTCTTTGGACTTGATGGAAGCTTTGGTTTCCGACCCTGACTTGGCAGGTTACAAAGGTATCGGTTTCGTTGTTCAAGCCTACCAAAAACGTTGCCCGTTCGTTATCGATTACCTGATCGATCTGGCACGTCGCAACAACCAAAAACTGATGATCCGTTTGGTTAAAGGCGCATACTGGGACAGCGAAGTGAAATGGGCTCAAGTAGACGGCATGGACGGCTACCCGACTTACACCCGTAAAGTCCACACAGATATCTCCTACCTCGCCTGCGCACGCAAACTCTTGGATGCGCAAGATGCCGTGTTCCCACAATTTGCCACCCACAACGCCTACACTTTGGGCGCAATCTACCAAATGGGTAAAGGCAAAGACTTTGAACACCAATGTCTGCACGGCATGGGCGAAACCCTGTACGACCAAGTGGTCGGCCCGCAAAACTTAGGCCGCCGCGTACGCGTGTATGCCCCGGTCGGCACACACGAAACCCTGCTTGCCTACTTGGTACGCCGCCTGTTGGAAAACGGTGCGAACTCTTCTTTCGTGAACCAAATCGTTGACGAAAACATCAGCATCGACCGCCTGATTAAGAGCCCGTTCGACACCATCGCCGAACAAGGCATCCACCTGCATCCGGCATTGCCTCTGCCGCGCAATTTGTATGGCAAAGACCGTCTGAACTCTCAAGGCGTAGATTTCAGCAACGAAACCGTATTGCAAAACCTGCAAGAAAAACTCAACCAAGCTTCTTCCGAAGACTTCCACGCCGCTTCCATCGTCAATGGCGAAGCGCGCAATGTGGGTGAAGCACAACCTGTCCGCAACCCTGCAGACCACAACGATGTTGTCGGTACTGTCAGCTTTGCCGATGCCGCATTGGCTCAAGAAGCTATTGGTGCAGCCGTTGCCGCCCTGCCTGAGTGGAGCGCCAAACCTGCTTCAGAACGCGCCGACTGCCTGCGCCGTTTTGCCGACCTCTTGGAACAACACACGCCTGCATTGATGATGTTGGCCGTCCGTGAAGCCGGTAAAACCCTGAACAACGCCGTTGCCGAAGTACGCGAAGCCGTTGACTTCTGCCGCTACTATGCCAACGAAGCTGAAAACACCCTGCCTAAAGATGCCAAAGCTGTCGGCGCAATCGTTGCCATCAGCCCATGGAACTTCCCATTGGCCATCTTTACCGGCGAAGTGGTTTCTGCATTGGCCGCCGGTAACACCGTTATTGCCAAACCTGCCGAACAAACCAGCCTGATTGCTACTTACGCCGTTTCCCTGATGCATCAAGCCGGTATTCCAACTTCTGCGCTGCAACTCGTACTCGGCGCAGGCGATGTCGGCTCTGCCCTGACCGGCGATACCCGCATCGGCGGCGTGATCTTCACCGGTTCTACCGAAGTAGCACGCCTGATTAACAAAGCACTGTCCAAACGCGACGACAACCCTGTCCTGATTGCCGAGACCGGTGGTCAAAACGCGATGATTGTGGACTCTACCGCCCTGCCGGAACAAGTCTGCCTCGACGTATTGAACTCTGCCTTCGACAGCGCAGGCCAACGTTGTTCCGCTCTACGTATCTTGTGTGTTCAAGAAGATGTTGCCGATAAAATGGTCAACATCATCAAAGGCGCAATGGACGAATTGGTTGTCGGCAAACCAACCCAACTGACCACAGACATCGGCCCTGTCATCGATGCTGAAGCCCAACAAAACCTGTTGGCCCACATCAACCGAATGAAAGGCGTAGCGAAGGCTTACCACGAAATCAAAACTGCTGCCGACGTTGATAGCAACAACTCTACTTTTGTTCGTCCAATCCTATTTGAATTGAACAACTTAAACGAGTTGCAACGCGAAGTGTTCGGTCCTGTATTGCACGTTGTCCGCTACCGCGCCAGCGAATTGGATCAACTCATCGACCAAATCAACGCCAAAGGCTATGCTTTGACCAGCGGTGTACACAGCCGTATCGAAGGTACTGTCGAACACGTCCGCGACCGCATCGAAGCCGGCAACATCTATGTTAACCGCAACATCGTCGGTGCCGTTGTCGGCGTACAACCTTTCGGCGGTCACGGCTTATCCGGTACCGGTCCTAAAGCGGGCGGTCCATTCTATCTGCAACGCTTGGTTCGCACTCCTGAATGGATTGCGCCAACCCTCAGCCGTATCGGCCAAGCAGACGAAGACGCGCTCAAATGTTTGGAAACTCTGGTTCACAAACTACCGTTTAATGCAGAAGAGAAGAAAACTGCAGCCGCAGCTTTGGGTCACGCACGAGTTCGCACTCTGCGCAAAGCCGAAACCGTATTGGTCGGCCCGACCGGCGAACGCAACTCATTGAGCTGGCGCTCTCCGAAACGTGTTTGGGTACACGGCGGTACTCTGTTGCAAGCCTTCTCCGCCCTGACCGAGCTGGCAGCCGCAGGCATTCAAACCGTTGTTGAGCCAAACAGCCCACTGGCTTCCTACTCAGCCGATTTGGACGGTTTGTTGCAAGTCAACAGCAAACCTGAAAACGCAGGCATCAGCCATGTTGCCGCCATCGAGCCTTTGAGCAGCGAGCGCAAACAAGAGTTGGCCGGCCACGACGGTGCGCTTATCCGAATTCTGCCTTCCGAACAAGGTCTGGACATCCTGCAAGTATTTGAAGAAATCTCTTGCAGTATCAATACTACCGCTGCCGGTGGTAATGCCAGCCTGATGGCAGTTGCCGACTAATCGTAGCCAAATCAAAGGCCGTCTGAAATTCAGACGGCCTTTTTTATGTTTTTTATTTACATTTTTGCCGGATATTCGCACAAATCATTAATCAGACATTTGCTGCATTGCGGTTTTAAAGCCTTGCACGTATAGCGGCCATGCAAAATCAACCAGTGATGGGCATCCATCAAAAATTCTTTGGGAATAAAGCGCATCAGCTTGTCTTCAACTTCGCGCACATCCTTGCCGGGCGCGATTTTGGTGCGGTTGGCCACACGGAAAATATGGGTATCGACCGCCATAACAGGTTGCCCGAATGCAGTATTCAACACCACATTGGCTGTTTTACGGCCAACACCGGGCAAAGATTCCAAAGCCTCTCGGTCGGCAGGTACTTCACCGTTGTATTTCTCCAGCAAAATACGGCAAGTCTGCATGATGTGCTTGGATTTGGTTTTGTAGAGGCCTATGGTTTTGGTGTACTCCATCACGCCGTCCAGCCCCAAATCCAACATGGCTTGCGGCGTATTGGCAACGGGAAAGAGTTTGGCAGTCGCTTTGTTTACGCCGACATCAGTTGCCTGCGCGGACAATAAAACGGCGATAAGCAGCTCAAACGGTGAACTAAAGTTCAACTCGGTAGTCGGATGAGGATTAGCAGCGCGGAAACGCTCGAAAATTTCTTGGCGGATTTTTTTGTTCATTGTTTAGATTATTTTTTTATTGGCGCAGCAATTATAGTGAAATCATGCTGATACGGCTACTTCAAGTAAAACAAGGCCGTCTGAAATTGTTTTCAGACGGCCTTGTTTTATAAAAGCATTGCTGTTTTAAATGCGGTTTACTTCTTACTCAAAGTCAGCCCTGTCCAACCAAACACCAGCGTCAGAGCCAAGCTCAAGTAGCAGAAGAAGGCATAAGGCAGGTATTCCCAAACAGGCACGCCCAAGGCATGGCTGATAAATACGCCGCAGACGCTCCAAGGCACCAACGGGTTGATGACCGTACCCGCATCTTCCAGCGTACGGGCAAGGTTGCGCGAATGCAAACCAAGCTTGTCATAAACCGGCTTAAAGGTTTCTCCGGAAAGCAGGATACTCAAATATTGCTCGCCAATCAGGAAGTTGACACCGACCGATGTCATGGCGACGCTGAAAGTAGCGCGTCCGGCATTGGTCAGGAACGCACGAATGGCTTCCAGCAAAGACGGAATCACACCAATGCTGAACAACAGGCCGCCCAAGCTCATGCCGAGTATCACGATGGTTTGCGTAAAGAACATGCTTTCCAAGCCGCCGCGAGAAATCAAACGGGCAATATCTTTAAATGCTTCGCCTTCGAGTTTGTATCCGCTGTAAAACCACGCGCCCAGCTGTTTCAAATCAGGCGTACTGTGGAAGTAAGTCACAATCAGCGCCACTATAACGGTAAACAACATGGCTACAATGGCATTCACGCGCATCAGGGCAAGGACAACCAGCAAGGCAAACGGAATCAACGAATAGGCATGCACCAAACCGGTTGCTTCCAATTGCGCGCGGAAAGCTTCGACGCTGTTCATGTCATGCGCGGCAACATTGGGCAAGAGCCACAACATCAACGCCGCACTGATCAACCACGCAGGCACAGTGGTGTACATCATGTTTTTGATGTGTTCGAACAAATCAATGCCGACAATCGAAGCGGAAATACCGGTCGTATCGGAAAGCGGCGACATTTTATCGCCAAAGAATGCACCCGATACAATCGCGCCTGCCGTCATCGCCATATCGGCATGAAACGCAGCCGCCATACCCATAAATGCCACGCCGACAGTTGCACAAGTCGTCAAACTGCTGCCGATGGAAATACCGATGATTGAGCAAAGCGCAAACGCCGAGAAATAAAAATAAGTCGGCGAAATCAATCCGAAACCGTAATACATCAGCGTCGGAATCGCACCGCTCATCATCAGCGCGCTGACCATCAGGCCGATAAAGAAAAACAGATAAATCGCGCCCATGCCCTGCCCGACCGCGCCTATCATACCGTTTTGCATATCTTGATATTTCAAGCCGCGCATCAAACCGTACAACAGCAAGACCACAATCGCCGTCACAATCGACATATGCGGCAACCATTCAAGCGAAATAATCGTATAACCCATTGCCGCCACCAAAGCGAAAGCCACAGCGATGGCCTCAAAGCGCGGCATATTAAGTAAGGATTTGAAAGCAAACATTGTTCTTTGCCTTTTTAATAAGTATTTAACAGATTTTAGCATAACAGGCCGTCTGAAACCCGATTTTCAGACGGCCTGCCTGTTATTTTATAAAAACAGCTTCAGCAAAACTGCGACACTTTCTTTAAAATATATCAAATTATTAACATTAAATGCTGTTAAATTTAAATAAACAAAATTTTATTGCTTTTTAAAACATCCATCATGCAAAAATGCCACCACTTGCTCGACCGTTTTACGGTTAAACAGCATACCGCTATGGCTGACAGGTAAAACGACATGATCACGCATATTCGGACAATGCGTTTCGCTGACCAAAACCGTACCATCATGTTCGCCATGCAAACCTAAAACACGGCCCAGCCCATACGGTTTATTACCGGCAATACTGCCCAACTCAACACCCTCGGGCAATTCAGGCATACTGCCGTCCAATGCACCTTTATACGAGCCGCCCAATACCGGTTTTTGCAAACCCATATTGAACACACGTTGCGCGGCACGGCTGCCTTGATGCGGCGTACCCATGGTAACGATACGGCCGCTGACTTTATCCGGATATGCTGTTGCAAAATTGCGTAAGACCAACCCGCCCAAACTATGACCAACAAAGTGCAGCGTTTCATCAGCATGGCTCTCATCAATCCATCGCGACAAATCTTTGACATGTCGGTTCATCGAATGCAAAACACTGTAATAATCAAACAGCGCAACTTCAAAACCTTCTTGTTCCAGCAAATACGCCAGCGGTTTCATTACCCATGAATGCATGTGCAAGCCATGCAGCAAAATGATTTTGGCCATTTTTTCCTCCTGTCATTTAAATCATTATGCCACAAAGTAAAAAGGCCGTCTGAAATCCCATAAGGTTTCAGACGGCCTTTTATCATGATGAATTATTCGTCAGCTTTGTAGCCTTTTATAGCAAAGAAGACGATGTATACGTAACAAATTGCCGATACAACGAAAGAAATCATCAGACCGTAAGTATCTGCTGCCCAACCTTGTACCACAGGCACAACCGCACCGCCGACAATCGCAGTACACAATACGCCGGAAGCGCTGCTGGTGAATCGGCCCAGGCCTTTGGTTGCCAAAGAGAAAATCGTTGGGAACATGATGGAATTGAAGAAGCCGATGGCCAACAATGCCCACATCGCAATATCAGCACTGGCTTTACCTGCCAACATAGCAATACCCAACAGGGCAACGGCAGCGGTAGCATTGAATGCCAAATAGCGGTTAGGCGCAATTTTTGCCATGATGGCAGAGCCTAAGAAGCGGCCAACCATCGCGCCGCCCCAGTAGAACGACAGATATTTTGCGGCAGACGAGTGGTCCATACTTTTCAGGTAACCCAACACGCTGACCAACAAAGAACCGATGGATACTTCTGCACCAACGTAACAGAAAATACCAGCCGCACCAAAAACCAAATGACGGTATTGCCATACGCTGTGTTTGCCATCATGGTTGTGTTCGCTCTCTTCTTCAGCAATTTTGTTTGCGTCAGGCAGACGAATCATTTTGACGAACACAGCCAAAATAATCAGCAAACCGGCCAAACCTAAATATGGAATTTGAACAGAAGAAATTTGCTCGGCTTTGCTGACAGTTTGTGTCGCATCAGCCAAAATCAGGAAGGCACCAATTTGCGGAGCAATGGTCGTACCCAAAGAGTTGAATGCCTGAACCAAAGTCAGTGTTGCAGATTCTTTACCTGGTTTGGACAGCAAAGTCACATAAGGGTTACCCGCCACTTGCAACAGCGTTACACCTGAAGCCAAAATAAACAGCGCACCCAAGAAAGTAGGATAAGAATGGCTGCCGGCGGCAGGATAGAACAACAGACAGCCGATGGCAGTCAATACGAAACCGCCAATTACACCGTTTTTATAGCCGATTTTGCCGACAAAATAACCCATAGGAATCGACATAATTGCGTAAGCGGTAAAGAAGCAGAACTGAATTAGCATCGCCTGAACATAAGTCAGCTCGAAAATATCTTTCAGATGCGGAATCAAAATATCGTTCATGCAGGTGATGAAACCCATCATGAAGAAGAGTGTGGTCAAGACGACCAGCGCAGGAGTATGATTTTGTTGTGAATGCGCAGACATAATTTGCCTTTCGTTTTGTTAAGACTCGCCAAAAATGAGCTGAAAGCAGTTCATTAAACTTAACACTCATTAACAGCCGATAGTATCATACTGATATTTCATCACCTTGAAAACTATTTTCCGACATCTGACTACATCACCTTTAAGCCGTTTAATTTTAAAAAAACTAATAATATTGGTTTTATATTTTGATATTTTGAAAATATAGGCATAATCTCCTTTTAAACCTTGCTATTTCTTTTTTACAATATCACTTGATGCAACTCAAAACATGCCCCTTCTTTACGCTTACCTTGCCCTGATTGCTTCTGCCTTCACTTCGGCCACACTACTTCCGGGTACATCCGAGGCGGCATACGCCGCATTTGTGTACCAATATCCGCAACATGCCCTCGGCGGATGTTTGTGCGCCGGTTTGGCGAATGGCTTGGGCAGTATGGTTTCGTATTACATGGGCAGAATGTTTCCGGCTAAGAAAAGGCCGTCTGAAAAAGTATTGGCGCGTATACAAAGATGGGGGATTTGGCCGCTGTTGTTCGCATGGCTGCCGATTATCGGTGATGCCCTCCCCCTTGCCGCAGGCTGGCTCAGGCTCAATGCTTTGCATTGCGCCATCATTCTGATTACAGGCAAACTGCTGCGCTATGCCATGATTTATTGGGGAATGAACGCAGTTGCCGGATAAGCCACCACAACTAAAAATAAAGGCCGTCTGAATCATTCAGACGGCCTTTGCCTTTAATTCGACAATTACAAGACTTTCACAATGCTTTCGCACAGGTAGTCGATGTTGTCATCGGTAATGCCTGCAACATTAATGCGGCCGGAACGGACAGCATAAATGGCAAACTCGTTTTTCAAACGGTCAACTTGTTCGGGAGTCAAACCGCTGAAAGAGAACATACCGTTTTGTTCAATAATGAAATCAAAGTCTTGTGTTGCACCTTTAGCCTTGAGCAACTCGACAAATTTTTGGCGCATGGCTTTGATGCGGCCGCGCATTTCATCGAGTTCGGCAATCCATTGTGCTTTCAAATCATCATTTTTCAACACCAGCGCAATGGTGTTCGCGCCGTGTGAAGCCGGGTTGGAATACAAGGTACGGATGATGGTTTTGACTTGGCTGTGGGCGCGGGCTGCAGTTTCTTCATCTTCAGCCACCAAAGTGAACGCGCCGACGCGCTCGTTGTACATACCGAAGTTTTTGGAATAAGAGCTGGCAATCAGCAATTCTGTATTGTGTTTCAAGAACACGCGCAAGCCGTAGGCGTCTTCTTCCAAACCATTGCCAAAGCCTTGATAAGCAAAGTCAAACAATGGCAACCAGCCTTTTTCGGCAGAAAGTTTTGCCAAAGTTTCCCATTGTTCGTGCGTAGGGTCGATGCCGGTAGGGTTGTGGCAGCAGCCGTGCAGCAGGACGATATCGCCTTTTTGCGCTTGGCTCAAGTCTTCAATCATACCGTCCCAATCCAAACCGTGTTTGGCGGCATCATAGTAGCGATACGGTTTGTCTTGGATACCGACCGCTTTGGCGATGGCATTGTGGTTTGGCCAAGTCGGATTGGAAATCCAGATGGTTTGCGCATTCAACTGACGTTTGGCAAACTCGGCCGCAATACGCAATGCGCCTGTACCGCCAAGGCTTTGCGCTGTTTTGGCACGACGGCTGGCAATGATTTCGTGGTCTTTGCCAAACAGCAGAATTTGGGTTTGCTCGTTGTAGTCGGCAACGCCGTCGATGGTCAGGTAGTTTTTGGTTGTTTCGCTTTCCAACAGGCGTTTTTCAGCCTCTTTGACGGCTTTGACAATAGGCGTCGCACCGGATGCGTCTTTGTACACGCCGATACCGAGGTTGACTTTCTCCGGACGGGTTTCGGCTTTAAACGCCTCGCCCAAACCTAAAATCGGATCAGCAGGAGCAGCTTCGATATGCTTGAAGAACATGATTTTTCTCTTTACAAGTAGTAAAACGGTTGAAAAAATACAAACTTAGTACGATTTTACGCCGTTTCAGGCCGTCTGAAAACGGATTATTACAGGGTTTTAACGCAAGATTGCCAACAAATCCAAAGGCGTGGCAATACGGAAATCGGCGAGCCAGTTTTCGGTTTGGTCTTCGGCAGAAATATAGCCCCAATCGGCAAGCACGGTCGTCATACCTGCATTTTTTCCTGCCTGCATATCGCGCTCGGCATCGCCGACATAAAAACATCGCTGCGCCTCAACGCCAATCTGTTCGCACGCATAAAACATAGGCTTCACGCTGGGCTTGGGTTCATCGCAAGTATCGCCGCTGACAATCACGGCGGGAGGTACGGTAAACCCGAGCTTAGGCGCGAGGACATCGGTAAAACGCATAGGCTTGTTGGTGATAATGCCCCATTGGATACCGCGTTGAATTAAGGCTTCTAGCATTTCGTTTACGCCGTCGAACAAGATGGTTTGGTCGGCATAGCAGCGGCTGTATTCGTCCAAAAACTCTTTGCGCCATTGCATATAGTCCGGATGGTCGGGCGTAATGCCTGCACCCAGTTTGAGCAAACCGCTTGCACCGTGGCTGGCCTGCGGACGGATTTCATCCATGCTTTTTTCCGGCAAACCGTGTCGGCGCAATACCGTGTTGAGTGCGCCACCCAAATCAAGTGCGGTATCGGCAAGCGTGCCGTCTAGGTCGAATAATACGGCTTGGGTCATAAGTGTTCCTTTGATGATTTTAGAAGGCCGTCTGAACAATCCAACAAGTTTCAGACGGCCTGAATATGGTTAATGGTGATGGTGTTCGTGCATTTCCTGAGAACACAAAACTTCATCTTTATGCGGATGCTGTTCGCTTTCAATCTGAATCGTACAATGCCCGATGTTGTGATGCGCCAATTCATGTTCGATGCGGTAGGCGATTTGTTCGGACTCTGCAACCGTCATGTTGCCATCGACAACAATATGGCAGGACAAAACGTGGATATTGCTGGTAATCGTCCAAACATGCAAGTCGTGAACGGATTTTACGCCTTCCGTATTACGGATAACGCTGAGCAACTCATCGGTATAGATGTTTTCCGGCGCGCCTTCCATCAAAATGTGCAAAGTCTGTTTAAACAGCTTCCAGCCGCTGCGCCCTACCAAAGCCGCCACCAATACGCTGGCAACCGTATCCGCCCATTGCCAGCCATACGCCATCATCAATACCGCAGCGACAATCGCCCCTATCGAGCCGAACAAATCGCTGATTACATGCAGATACGCGCCACGCATATTGACGTTTTCTTCAGTATCACCATTCTTCAACATATAAACGGCCACGCCGATATTGACCAACAATCCAATGATACTGACCACCAACATGCCGCCCGTCAAAATTTCCGGCGGATAAAACAATCGTTTGACTGCTTCATAAAAAATCATCGCCGCAATCAACACCAGCGACAGGCCGTTAAACATCGCCGTCAAAATTTCAAAACGCTTATAGCCAAATGTTTTTTGCAGCGTGGTCTGTTTCTCGCCAAGTTTGAATGCCCACAATGCCACGCCCAGCGAAAACGCATCGCTGAACATATGCCCCGCATCGGAAAGCAGGGCCAAAGAGTTGGTCAGCCAGCCGCCGACCGCCTCAACCAGCATAAATCCGGCAATGATGAAAAATGAAATACGCAATACCTGCTTATTGGCGGTATGCGTATGCGCGTGCGAATGATCGTGATGATGTGCCATAATGGTTTTACCGTTTCAGACGGCCTTTTTATCCTGTTTCAAACTTTTTTCAAAATCTTCCAACATATCCAGCTCGAAACGGCTGAATCCTGCACGTTCCCGTGCTTCGATATTGACGTAGCCGCGGAAGATAAACATATCGTAACGCGCAATCAGGCTGCGGAACAAGGCAACCGGTTCCAAACCGCGCTCACGGCAAAGATGCTGATACCAATGATTGCCGATGGCGACGTGTCCCACCTCATCGCGATAAATAATATCCAACACATCGCAGGTTTCTACATCGCCACGCTGCGCCACTTTTGCACGAATACCCGGCGTGACATCCAAACCGCGCGCTTCCAACACCCGCGGCACCAAAGCCATGCGCAACAAGGGATCGTAAGCAGTTTTATACGCCATATCCCACAAATGCCCGTGCGCTTCAAAGTCGCCGTAATCGTAGCCCAAGCTGTTCAGACGGCCACGCATCAAGCCGAAGTGGAACACTTCTTCTTTCGCTACCCTTACCCAATCGCGTACAAACTGAAACGGCATATTGCGAAAACGATACGCCGCATCCAAAGCCAGATTAATCGCATTAAATTCAATGTGCGCAATCGCGTGCAACATGGCCGCATAGCCTTCGACCGTATTCATCTTGCGCGGCGTAACTTCCGAAGGCGCAACCAAACGCGGACGGGGCGGATGTCCGGCAAAACGGCAATCCACAGGTTTCGACTCATCAACCGTCAAACCTTCCGCCTCGCCCAACTGCGCAAACAAGGCCTGCGTCAATCTTCCCTTTTCATCCGGATTGTCCGACAGCAAAGCCTGTTCCAATAAAGGATAAGGATTCAGATACATACAAAACCATTGTTTTAAAAAGACAAATATTATAACCGTTTTAAAAAGCAAACAGAAAGACTATAATTTCACGCTTTCCGTAAAATGACATTAAATACCACACCAAACCCTCGTGTACTTCATTAAAAAAACGTCAAAACCAAATACAGGCCGTCTGAAGAAATGAAATTATTTCAGTCACTTGATTGGATTTTTCATATTTACACAAATTAAACCCTCCATTCAGCCCCTTGCCTGTTACACCATAACGTCTATACTGAACCCATCTCTCCGAACAAGGAACCAAAACATGAAAACTACCCGACTGTTCACCCTGACCGCTGCCGCGCTGCTTTCTTCAGCCATCGGCTTTGCACAAGCCGGCGCAGTGGACGCCCTGAAAAAATTCAATAATGACGCCGACGGTATCAGCGGCAACTTCAGCCAAACCGTTCACAGCAAAAAGAAAACCCAAACCACACACGGTACATTCAAAATCCTGCGCCCGGGCTTGTTCAAATGGGAATACACCAAACCCTACAAACAAACCATTGTTGGCGACGGCAAAACCATTTGGCTCTATGACGTAGATTTGGCGCAAGTAACCAAGTCCTCACAAGACCAAACCATCGGCGACAGCCCTGCCGCCATCCTCTCCAACAAAACCGCATTGGACAGCAGCTACACGCTGAAAGAAGACGGTTCTGCCAACGGTATCGACTACGTTTTGGCTACGCCTAAGAAAAACAACGCCGGCTATCAATACATCCGCATCGGCTTCAAAGGCGACAACCTCGCCGCCATGCAGTTGAAAGACAGCTTCGGCAACCAAACCAGCATCAGCTTCAGCAGTTTGAACACCAAACCTAACCTTTCCAGCGGTATGTTCAAATTCACGCCTCCTAAAGGCGTTGATGTTTTGAGCAACTAAGCTTCTAATGAAACACAAAGGCCGTCTGAACAACAGACGGCCTTTTATTTAGTTCAATTCAAAATCAAACACACTGTTACTTTTGACCTTGAATGGCAGCGGCAATTTTTTCTGCGCCTTTTTTCGCCCAGTCTGCCTGTTTGGCTTCCACCATCACGCGCACGACAGGCTCGGTACCGGATGCGCGCAAGACCACGCGGCCTTTGCCTTCGAGTTCTTTTTCCACTTCAGCTAAAGCTTCTTTAGAAGCGTCCTGCCAGTTTTGGCCTTTTTTGATGCGGACGTTAATCATGGTTTGCGGATACGGCTGCCAATCGGCGCAGACGGTGGCAAGGTCTTGATTCAAGGTTTGCAATGCCGCCAAAACTTGCAGCGCGGAAATGATGCCGTCGCCGGTATTGTGTTTGTCCATGCACAAAATATGGCCGCTGGCTTCGCCGCCAATCAGCCAACCGCGTTGATGGAGCTGTTCCAACACATAGCGGTCGCCCACTTTGGCGCGGCAGAAATCAACGCCCTGCTCTTTCAAAGCAATTTCCATCGCCATATTGGTCATCACTGTACCCACCACGCCGCCGATTTCCACACCTTCGTGCGCGCGTGCTTTGGCAATCACATAAATCAGGCTGTCGCCGTCATAAACTTTGCCATTGCGGTCAACCATCATTAAACGATCGCCATCGCCATCCAAGGCAATGCCGTAATCGGCTTCATTTTGCAACACAGCCGCTTGCAAAGCTTTCGGATGGGTTGCACCACATTTCTCATTGATGTTGTAGCCGTTTGGCTCATCACCGATACTGACTACTTGCGCACCCAATTCGTGGAATACTTTAGGCGCAACTGCATAGCCTGCACCATTGGCGGTATCGACCACTAATTTCAGACCGCGCAAGTCCAAATGGCTTGGGAAAGTGGATTTACAGAACTCGATATAGCGGTCATCCGCACCATTAATCCGGCGCGCGCGGCCCAAACGGCCGGACGGCTGGGCTTTCATTTCTTCATCGATTTTGGCTTCGATTTCCAACTCGATTTCATCGCTCAACTTCACACCGCCTTCTGCAAAGAATTTAATGCCGTTGTCGGAATAAACGTTATGGGAAGCAGAAATCATCACACCGGCAGACAAACGCAAAGCGCGGGTCAGATACGCTACGCCCGGGGTTGGCAAAGGGCCGGTTTGAATAACATTGACACCGGCGGCAGTAAAGCCGGCAATCAGAGCGGCTTCCAGCATATAGCCTGAAATACGCGTGTCTTTACCGATTAAAACGGTCGGTTTAATTTCGCCTTCGTGCTGTACCAAAACCTGACCCGCCGCATAACCCAATTTCAAGACAAAATCAGGATTGATAGGGAATTGACCGACTTCGCCGCGAACACCGTCAGTACCGAAATATTTTTTTGCCATGAGATAACTCCGTGATTGTTTTGTCGTATGTGAATATGGTTGAACTTCTTTAAAAGAATATTGTGTTTGAAGGCCGTCTGAATCTTTCAGACAAACCATAATCTACTACTTACGTATTATAGCAAGATCAGGCCTTCCTGCACGAAAAAAGCGCATCCTATGCAGAATGCGCTTTCTATTCGAGATTTAAAGTCAAATTTTAGAATTTAGCACCAGATTGATTAGCCATGTAATCAACTGCAGCTTTCACTTCATCGTCGCTCAGGCTGCCGTTACCGCCTTTGGCAGGCATGGCGTTAAAGCCTTCGATTGCATGTTTGTGCAGGGTGTCTTTACCTTGTTTGATACGAGGAGCCCAGTCTTCTTTTTTGCCTACATGAGGAATACCGGGAACCGCACCACCGTGACATGCTTGGCAACTGGCTTCGTAAACTTTTTTACCGTCTGCACCGCCGGCAGCTGCGCCTTTGTCTTCAGCTTTGGCAGCATCTGCTTTAGGAGCATCGGCAGGAGCCGCACCCTCAGCAGCAGGAGCTGAAGCAGCTTCGCCGGAAGCAGCGGCATCGGCAGGAGCCGCAGCATCAGGATCAGGGAAAGTACCGCCGGCTTTGTTGGCCATATAAGTAATCACGCGTTTCAATTCTTGATCGGTCAAATCAGCCGCACCGCCTTTGGCAGGCATTGCGTTGAAACCGTTCAAAGCGTGTTGGAACAAAGTATCAAAGCCTTGGGCGATACGAGGAGCCCAATCGCCTTTATTTTCAAACTTAGGCGCGTTAGGAACGATACTGTCCGCCGCGTGACATTGGATACAGATTTTGTTGAAAATCTGATCGCCTTGACGTTCGCCGACAGGGATGCCGTCGCCCAGTTTGAGTTGGCCGACTGGCTGGATACGGGTTTGAGTCGCAGCTTCGGTTGTTTCGTTAACATCGCCGAATGAACCGCTTCCCGCCAATTTGATCAGGAAGAAAATTACTGCAATAACAATAACGATACCGCTCACAAGGGTGAACAATGCAGAGCCTTGGGCTTTGTGGTCGCGGAGTTGTTTCATTTGGTAGGCCTCGCCGTTAGGTTAGGTTGTGCTGTAAGTTATAGTTTATGTGTTAAACGCAATTAACAATATTTTGCTGGATTATACTGAATTCGCAAAGGCTTTCCAATCCATCTTGAGAAAAAGATACGCAAAAATCCTCAAAAGGCCGTCTGAATTCTGCTAAGCCTTTGTAGTTAATTGATTATTCCAGCCATACAAAAAAGTGGCCGCCAATGCCACTTTCAGACACTTTCAAGATAAACTTTGCCAATAAAGCCAATATGCGTTAACCTTACGGCTTCCGCACCCATAGCTCAGTTGGAAGAGTGTCAGTTTCCGAAGCTGGAGGTCACAGGTTCGATCCCTGTTGGGTGCGCCAATTATAAAGAGGCCGTCTGAAAGATGAAAATTTTTCAGACGGCCTTTTGATTTACTTCAAATAAAACTACATTCAATTTCAAATTGAAAGGCTATTGCAACACTTTGGCAAATGCCTCGGCCACATAATCGATATTCGATGCATTCAAACCGGCCACACACATCCTGCCTGAATCCAGCAGATAAACGGCAAACTCGTCGCGCAGGCGGTGTACCTGCTCTACGGTCAGGCCTGTATAGCTGAACATGCCGCGTTGTTTGATGAAATAGCTGAAATCGCGATTGGGAATTTTGGCCGTCAAAACATCATAAAGCTTCTGACGCATGGCACGGATGCGGTCGCGCATGGCGTAAACCTCGTTTTCCCACAAAGCGCGCAAATCATCGCTGTTCATCACATCAGACGCAATATATGCACCATGCGCGGCAGGGCTGGAATAAATGCGGCGGACGGTAAATTTCAACTGTCCGAACACCAGCTCTGCTTCTTCCTTATTGGGACACACTACGCTCAAACCGCCGACGCGCTCGCCGTACAGCGACAGGTTTTTCGAGAAAGAGTTGCTGACAAACAAAGGTAGACCCATTTCGACGGCTTTACGGATTGCATAGGCATCGCTGTCCAAATCCTCGCCGAAACCTTGATAGGCAATATCCATAAACGGAATCAGCTTGTGCGTTTTGATGATGTCCAACACCTCATCCCATTGCGCTTGCGACATATCTACGCCGGTCGGGTTTTGACAGCATGGGTGCAAGATCAAGACGCTGTTTTCCGGTAATGTTTTGAAAAACGCAGTCATTTCTTCAAATTTCACGCCGACGGTTTCAGGGTTGTAATAAGGATACGTCCCCACTTCAAAACCTGCGCCTTCAAAAATGCCTTTATGGTTGTCCCACGTCGGATCGCTGACATAGGCTTTTGCATCAGGGAACCAACGGTGCAAAAAGTCGGCACCGACTTTCAATGCCCCCGAGCCGCCTAAAGTCTGTACGGTTGCAACACGCCCTTCTGCCAATGCCAGATTATCCTTGCCAAACAACAAACGCTGAACCGCGCTTCGATAAGTGTCCAAACCTTCCATCGGCAGATAAGGCGATGGTCGCGGTACGGCCGCACGCTCTGCTTCTGCTCGGCGGACAGATTCCAAAACCGGCATTTTGCCTTCGTCATCAAAATAAATGCCTATGCTCAAATTGACTTTTTCAGGACGCTCGTCGCGTTTGAAGGTTTCAACCAAACTCAAAATCGGGTCGCCCGGATAATACTCGACATGATGGTACATGGTGCTTCCTTTGTTTTCAGACAGAATTGATGAAGATTGTGGCACTAAAAGTCCTTATTTGCAAAATCAGGCCGTCTGAAAAATTCAGACGGCCTGATTATTTTTAAACGCTACCAATCTACCCGTTTCAAATCATTTTGTGCCAATACATCCGCATGCTCGCTGCGGCTTTGATATTCCCTGTCCTGCAAAATGCGGCGGGCGACATAATTCAAATGCAGCTTGGCCGCTTCAGCAGCCTCTGCCGGCTTGGCCTGGGCAACGGCTTCAAAAATAGCGCGGTGCTGGGCAATCAATGTCGGGCGCGGGTCTTCGGTTTGATGGATATAGATAATGCCGCTGCGTGTTTGCTGATAAAGCATTTTGAGCAGGCTGCTGGAAAGGTGGCTGAATAGGATATTGTGTGCGGCATCGGCAATGGTTTGATGGAAGCTGACATCTGCTTCGGCTTGATGCTCCAAGTTTCCGCTTTCACAAGCCGTTTCAAACTTCTGCCGCCAGAAGTCAATGCGTTTCAAATCGGCATCAGTCCGTCTTTCGGCGGCCAGCGCCGCCATACAGCCTTCAACGTGGCAACTGAAATCGAATACGTCTGTTTCCCAATTGGTATGTTTGCCAAGCAAATCCTGCCAGCTTTGTAAAAAATCCTGTTGTGGCTTGACGGAAACATAATAGCCATCGCCCTGCCGAGCTTCCAAAACCTGCTTCGCAATCAAGATATTCAATGCCACCCTGACCGACGGACGCGATACGCCGAATTCTTCCGCAAGCGTACGTTCGGGAGGCAATTTACTGCCTTCTTCATAAATGCCGGTAGCGATACGTTCTTCCAAAACGGCTAAAACCTGATCGCTGATTTTTTGCGGACGAACCAATTTCGTCATGTTGTATTCCTGATGATTGAAGGACAGTTTTATTCAGACGGCCATAAATTGGATTGACCAATTGGCCGCCCATTCTAATCAATCCCCTATTTTTTCGTCAAGAAATGTTATCAAATCGCAACATCAATAGAAAATCATAAGCAAATGACGCTTTCTATACCAAATATCTTCTTGCTTTCAGTTAAATAATTAAATTAATGAAATTCCCAATAATCAAGTTTAAACCCATATTGGCATTTTTCATTAACTACTTAAAAAGAATCAGATTTTGTCATCACTGGTATAACCAAATCACGAACCAGCAAAACATGCAGATAATAATGATAAATATTGATATAAGTTAAAAACAGTATGTTTTAATTTTACTAAACTTTGTATATACTGCTTAAGTATTACTCGATATGACACTTAATGATAGAGAGGAACCACATGAAATACCCACCATTACTTATCTTGCCTATCGTCTTAGCCGTATCCCAAGCATGGGCAGACACTGACCCTGTACCTGAAGAAACTGTTACACTTTCCCCTGTCACCGTTACCGGCACGCAACAAGAAAAAGCCAACCGCGTTACTTTCAACCCCAAAGCTGCTTTGCAACCCCTCCCTGCCGGCGACGGGGCAGACCTTTTGCAATCCGTGCCTAATATGAGCATCATCCGCAAAGGCGGCAGCTCGGGCGATCCGCTGTTCCGTGGCTTGGGTGGCTCGCGCCTCTCCGTCAATGCCGACGACCAGTTTATTTATGGCGGTTGCGGTATGCGAATGGACCCGCCGACTGCCTATATCCACCCAAATTCATTTGATCAAGTCGTGGTCACCAAAGGCCCGCAAACCGTTACCCAAGGCATGGGCTTGGTCAGCGGCTCGGTGCAATTTATCCGTAAAGATCCTGATTTCACTGAAAAACCTTACAACATTAACGCCACCCTGACAGCAGGCAGCAATGACCGCCTTGACGGCTCGCTGGAAGCCGAGTTCGGCGGCAAATACGGCTATGTCCGTACCAATATCTCCCATAACGAAGCCGACGATTACAAAGACGGCGACGGCAATCGCATTCATTCCAACTTCAAACGCGACAGCCAAATGTTGCAACTGGGTGTTACCCCGACAGAAAACACCACCATTGCCGGTACATACGAGCGCAGCAGGGCCAAGGTTGCCTACGCCGACCGCATGATGGACGGCAGCAAATTCGACCGTGATGCGTGGAACATCCGCTTTACCCAACGCAACCTCACTCCATGGTTCAGCGAGTTGGAACTGCGCTACGGTAAAAGCGAAATCGACCACGTGATGGACACATACAGCCTGCGTACCATCTACGACCGTTCCGGCAAGCAGATTAAAAATGCCAACAACCCTAAACGCAATACCGATACAGGCCGTCTGAAAGCCACTTTCGACTGGGACAAGCTCAACCTGCAAACCGGTTTGGATTATCTGGACGACGTCCACGTCGCACGCATGGAGCGTGGTGGCGACGGCTACAGCCACAAGCCTTACATGCCCAACCAAAGTTTCAAACAATGGGGTATTTTCACCGAAGCCTCTTGGCAGCAAACCGACAATCAACGCTGGGTAGCAGGTTTGCGCCATGACCAAGTCAAAGCGCATTACGATACCGCACGCGTGACCAACCCCGTTTTGAAACATCAAAAATTCAATTTGAACTCAGGATTCCTGCGCTGGGAAAGAAATACGGACAACGGCCTGAAATACTATGCCGGCTTCGGTATTGCCGAACGCGCACCTGACTACTGGGAACGCCTGCAGTCTGAAAACAAAGCCATCCGCGCAGAGCAAAACCGCCAAATTGATGCGGGCATTATCTGGAAACGTCCTAATCTCCACGCTTCCGTATCCGTATTCGGCAGCGACATCAAAGACTTCATCATGATGGAGCGCCAAGGCAAGAATTTCGGCGTGCGCAACATCAACGCTTCACGCTTTGGCGGCGAAGCCGAAGTCAAATGGACATTTGCGCCTAACTGGGAAGTCGGCACCAGCCTCGCCTACACCCACGGCAAAAACCGTACCGACGGCAAACCTTTGGCACAAACGCCGCCACTCGAGTGGAACAACACCCTCGCCTTTGACAACGGCAAATTCAGCGCGGGCGCATTATGGCGCGTCGTGGCCAAACAAAACCGTTACAGCAAAGGCCAAGGCAATATCGTCGGCCAAGACATCGGCGCTTCTTCGGGCTTTGGCGTACTCTCGCTCAACGCCGGTTGGAAATTCAGCAAATACGCCACATTGCAAGGCGGCGTGGACAACGTATTCAACAAAACCTATGCTGAATTCGTCAGCCGCGGTGGCGACCCGTCTGCCGGTACTCAAACCATGCGCGTGAACGAGCCCGGCCGTACTGCATGGCTGAGACTGCAAGCGAAGTTCTAATTCAGAATAAAGCGAGCATAAAAAGGCCGTCTGAAAAATTTTCAGACGGCCTTGATCTTTTTAATGATATTTTTAAACAAACAGTCCGGCGAAGCAATGCAACGCCGGACTGTTTGTTCACTATCGGATTAAATCAAACCTAAAGAGTTGATGAACACCACAATAATAGCAATCGGCGCAAGATAGCGAAGCGTACCCAACCACAGGTAAAGCAGCTGTTTCGGAATGGTACTGCCCATGCCCGCATCGCGCAGGACAGACTGTTTGTCCTGAACCCATGACGTAAACACGGCAACGCTCAATGCGCCAATCGGCATAATAACGGCGGAAATAATAAAATCCCACAAGTCAAAAATGGTTTTGCCGAAAATTTTAAACTCGCTCCATACGCCGAAAGACAGCGCTGAAGGGATACCGACTATGAAAATCGCAATGCCGGTTACCCAAGCATGGCTGCTGCGCTTTTTCTCATCTTGGCGGATGGTTGCCGCGATGACGGTTTCCAACATGGAAAACGCGGAAGTCAGCGTGGCAAAAACAACCAACAGCATAAACACGGCAAACAAATATGTACCCATCGGCATTTTCATGAAGACCGCAGGCAACACAACAAAAATCAAACCTGGGCCTTGACCGGGTTCAAAACCGAAGGCAAATACCGCAGGGAAAATTACTAAACCGGCCAGCAGTGACACAAACAGGTTCATCCACATAATCATATGGCCGGAGCGGAACATATCCTGATCCTTACCCAAATACGAAGCATAGGTAATCATCGCGGACACGCCGATACTCAACGCAAAAAATGCCTGCCCCAAAGCAGTCAGCATCGTGCCGGGCTTCAAATACGACCAATCCGGTTTCAACAAAAATGCCACGCCCTCCATCGCACCGGGCAAGGTCAGCGAACGGATAGCCAGCGCGATAAAGAGAATAAACAAACCCGGCATCAACACGCGGTTTGCCTTTTCAATGCCGTCTGAAACGCCGCCTTTAACCACCCAAATGGTAATCAGCATGAACAAACCTTGGTAAAACAGCGAGCCAAACGGTGAAGAAATCGTATTTTCAAACAGTGCCTTAAAGTCTGCGCCAACGTGAATTTCGCCGGTAAAACTGTGTACCACATAATTCAATACCCAGCCGCCGACCACGCTGTAAAACGATAGCAAAATAAAACAAGCGGCCACGCCCATGCGGCCGACCCATGGCCACTGCGAACCCGGGCGCAATACTTTGAAGGAGTCGATGGCATTTTTACCGCCCGTACGGCCGATATAAAACTCGGCCAATTGAACCGGCAAAGCCACCAAAATCGTAAAAATCAAAAACAAAAGAAAAAATACAGCGCCACCGTTTGTACCGGCCGTATAAGGGAATTTCCAAATTGCACCCAAACCGATGGCCGAGCCTGCCGCAGCAAGCACAAAGCCGATTTTGGATGACCAAGACGAATGGTTGCTCATGATGTAATATTAAGAAACGTGAAGATGCCGAATTGTAACAGGGTGAAGTCAAGCCGTGAGTGGCTGACGGACAGCCGATAAGTAATTCGCACGGATGGTGCGTACTTACCAAGCAAATTAGCATGAATTTTTGATAATTGAACTTTTAATAGCATAAATTTTATTTTTATATTTTAAATTTGACGGTTTATTTTAAAAATAAGCATATAAAAGGCCGTCTGAAACCTTGTTTTTAAGGTTTCAGACGGCCTTTATCCTTAAGCCGCTTTATTTTTTCATGGCATCGGTCAAAACTTTGACATTGTAGCGGTACATACCGATGTAGCTGTTAGCCGGTGCGCCACCCAATGCATCTGAATACAAACGTCCGCTGACATTGACGCCGGTTTCTTTGGCAATACGGTCAATCATACGCGTGTCTTTGATGTTTTCAGTAAAGACGGCCTTAATGCCCTCGCGTTTGATTTGGCGGATGATGGAAGCCACTTGTTTGGCAGACGGCTCGGCCTCACTGCTCACGCCTTGTGGGGCGATAAATTCAATATTGTAGCGTTTACCCATGTAAGAGAACGCATCGTGTCCAGTCAAGACTTTACGCTTGGCGGCAGGTACGGCATTAAAGGCAGCCTGCGCATCGCTGTGCAATTTTTTCAGCTGCATTTGGTAGTTGCCCAAACGTTGCTGATAGTAGGTTTTGCCTTCAGGATCGGCTTGAATCAAAGCATTGGCAACGTTTTGCGCATAAGTACCCATCAGGACGGGGTCAGTCCAAACGTGCGGGTCAAACTCGCCATGATCGTGATGATGGCCTTCATGATCGTGGTCATGATGATGGCCGCCCTCTTCTGCTTTCAAGGCCTGAATGCCTTTGGTCGCTTCGGCGAAAGGCACTTTGCTCTGTTTGACTGCGCGTTGTACATCGGCGGCTTCCAAGCCCAAGCCGTTGAGCAATACCAATTTTGCACTGCGGATTTTTTTGATGTCGCCGCTGGTCATGTGGTAAGCATGGCTGTCTTGGTTGGCACCCACCAAGCTTTGAACGGCCACGCGGTCGCCGCCAATCTGTTTGGCCACGTCGCCCAAAATGCTGAAGCTGGTCACAACAGGCAACGGAGCGGCATAAGCGGCACCGGTCAATAATGCGGCAACGATGCCGAGTTTCCAATGTTTCATATTCTCTCCATTGATATAACGTAACATTAACATCATCATAAAACAGACCGCCTGATTATTCAAGCGGCCGTCTGAAAAATCATGCCGTACGGTGTTTCTTGCGGCGCAGCCATTTTGCCAAAATGCCGCCCTCCCAACCAAACACGACGGAAATCAGGTAAAGCGTGCCGCAGCATAAAATAATCGCCGGGCCGGACGGGATTTCGATATGGTAGGAAAACAACAGTCCTGCCAAACCGCAAAGCAAAGCCAATGCGACCGACAAAATCATCAGCCAACCCATGCTTTTTGCCCACAGTCTGGCAGTAATCGCCGGCAACATCATCAAGCCGACTGACATCAGCGTACCCAATGCCTGAAAACCGGCAACCAGATTCATCACGACCAGCACCAAAAACAACACATGCCAAAAGCCGCCCTTACCGCCGACAGCCTTGAGGAACAAAGGGTCTATGCTTTCCAACACCAGCGGGCGGAACATCACAGCCATCAGCAAAATAGTGACGCTCGCAGAAACGGCAATCAGCTGCAAAGCCGGAATATCCACCGCCAACACCGAGCCAAACAGCAAATGCAGCAAATCGACGCTGCTGCCGTTTTTGCTGACCAAAACCACGCCGATGGCAAGGCTGCTCAAATAAAATGCGGCAAAGTTCGCATCCTCTTTCAATGAAGTAAACCGGCTGACCAAACCTGCCAACAAAGCCATCAGCAAACCGGCCGCAAAACCGCCGACGCTCATCGCAGGCAAACTCAAACCGGCAAACATATAGCCAATGGCTGCACCGGGCAAAACCGCATGGCTCAAGGCGTCGCCCACCAAACTCATGCGGCGCATCACCAAAAACACACCGACAGGAGCCGCGCTCAATGCCAGGCAGAAAATCGACGCCAAGGCATAGCGCATAAAGTCAAATTCGGCAAACGGCGCAACGACCAAATCATATAAATCCATGTTTTATCGCTTTTTTATTAATCTCTGAAAGCCTTAGGCCGTCTGAAAAACACTTACTTTCAGACGGCCTTGTCCATTAAACCGCGCACCAATCGGCCGCTTCCTGTTTCTGCATCATTCGATTGGCCTGCGCCAAAAATTCATCGGTCAACACATTTTCCGTCGCACCGGCAGTCACTTTTTCACGCGCCAAAAGCAGCGTGTTGGCAAAATATGCCCTTACCTGCTCGTAATCATGCAACACGGCAATCACAGCTTGACCGTCCTGATGGCACTGGCGCAAAACTTCCAACAGCGCATAAGTCGTCCGCGCATCCACCGCGTTAAACGGTTCGTCCAGCAGCAAAAATTTAGCATTCTGCACCAGCATCCGCGCGAATAATACACGTTGGAACTGGCCATTGGACAAGTGCGCGATTTGGCGCGTGGCAAAATCCTGCATTTCTACGCGCTCCAACGCCGCCATCACGCGCTTTTTCTGCTCCGCGTTCACGCGTCCGAAAAATCCGATTTCATACCACAGCCCCATCGCTGCCAGTTCAAACACCGTCATCGGCTGGCTGCGGTCAATGTCCGACTGTTGCGGCAGATAAGCAATGTCCTTGCGCGCCATATTTTCATAGCGCACACTGCCCGTATCCGTCTTCTGCAAGCCCATAATGGCTTTGAGTAAAGTCGATTTACCCGCGCCGTTCGGCCCGAAAATCGTCCACATCTTCCCATCTTCAAACACCATATCGACATGGTGTACCACCGGCCTGCGCTGATAGCTGACCGTCAGATTTTCCACCACGATACTCATGGCGATACCGCCCAAAAATATACAGCCCACAACGCCGCCAATGCGACAAGCGCAATCAGCAGCCTTTGCAGCAATCCGGTCAACAATACAGAATTCATAAGCCTAAAACCGCCCTTATCCGAATACGGACAACAGGCCGTCTGAAAGAAAATTAAAACATTAAAATGATACTGTATAACGTTAACCCTGTAAATTTCTTTCGTTTTCAGACGGCATCGGGCAAAAAGCCGAATATCGGTTACAATCCATTTTTTATTTGATGATTGTCCTATGTCTATTCCACTCTTAAACGAAAAACTCAATACCGAAACCGCCCGCATTTCATGGGAAGAGCTGCAACCCCACTTCGCACGCGGTGCCGCCGTCTATGTTGCGCCTGATTTGGATTTGATTGCCGTCGCCCGTCATGTTGCCGAAGATGAAGCCGCACCATTAAAACAATGGATGGAACAAGGCAAATTCGGTGCCGTCAGCGATGATATGGCGCGTACTTTTCTAGCGGATAAGCAGGAAATGTGGGCGGTCGTTGTAGCGCCGTGGGTATTGGTACAGCCTTGCAAAGACTGATAAGGCCATCTGAAAAAACAAAACCGGAACATTTCCCATGTTCCGGTTTTTCATTTTTCAGACGGCCTATTGCAAAGTAAAGCCTGCTTTGAATTCAAGCTTCGGCACCCCGATAACGAAACGTTTGCCGATGCTGTCTTCAAACTCATACGCGCCTTCGATGCTGCCCCAAGGCGTGCTGATTTGCGAACCGCTGTGATACTCATAGGCTTCGCCCGGGTACAAAACAGGTTGCTCTTCAATCAGGCCGGCATGACCGACCTGCTCTGTCTCACCGTGTCCGTCGGTAATTTCCCAAAAACGCTGACGCAAAGTAATGATTTCATCACTGCGGTTGCAGATGGTAATCAGATAATTGAAGGTATAGCGGTCGCGATAGACGTCGCTCTGACCGGCCATATAACGCGGCTCCACGTTAATCTCGATTTCATTCATAATTGTTTACCCCGTATGGTATTTATTTTATTTCAATCCGGATAATTCCGGCGTGTCCGCCCTATTTTTGCAAAGGGTCGAAACACTTAAAACGCATCACGCAATCCAATAAAACAGGCCTAAGACCATCAAGGTCATCACAGCCGCAATCAAATCATCAAGCATAATGCCTAAACCTCCATGAATCCGCCGGTCAAACCATTTGATCGGCCATGGTTTCAACGCATCAAACAAGCGGAAAATAACAAAAGCCGCCAGCCACCAGCTCCATTTAAACGGAATCAGCGACAGCACCAGCAGCATCGCGACAATTTCATCCCAGACGATACCGCCGTAATCCTGAATACCCAGTTCCTTCTCGGTATAACCGCAAATGCGGATACCCCAAAAAAACAAGGCAATACACAATAAAAGCAATATCCAGCCGTCTATGCCCAACAGGCACAATACAAAAGCCAGAGGTAATGCTGCCAGCGTTCCGGCCGTACCCGGCGCAACCGGCGACAAGCCGCTGCCGAAACCGAATCCTAAAAAACACAATGGTTTGTGCAACAGCCAAGAAAAAGTAGGTTTACGTTCAGCCAAAATGATCAAATCCTAAAGAAGTCAGTTCCAATACACCGCCTTCGGCATCCAAAATATTCAGACAGCCTGAGTCAGTAATTTTACCAATTCGGGCGACCGGTACGCCACTTTGTTCCGCTGCCTGACAAACACGTTCCCTATCTGCTGGAGCAGCAGTAAAAATCAGTTCGTAATCATCGCCGCCGGCCAATACTGCCGACAACCATTGTTCGCGCGACAACACATTTTTTAATTCAGGCAACGACGGCACACAATCGGCAAATATTTCCGCCCCAACAGCAGAGGCTTTCAAAATATGCCCCACATCTTGAGCCATGCCGTCTGAAACATCTTGCGCGGCATGGGCAAACGGTAACAATGCCTGACCCAATGAAACGCGCGGCTCTGGACGGAGCAATTTATCATCGCAAACCGCCATGATTTCAGACGGTAATTGATAACGCCCCAGATGTTTGTTCAACGCAGCGGCAGCCAAACCCAACCGACCCGATACCCAAATATCGTCTCCAACTTCGGCCGCATCCCGCCGCAAGGCACGCCCTGTCGGAACTTCACCTACTATCGTTACATTAAAGACCAAATCGCCTTTGGTGGTATCGCCACCAATCAACACCGTATCAAAACGCACAGCCAAAGCAAAAAAGCTATCGCAAAAGCGTTTGAGCCAATCTTGATTCAATTCAGGCAACGCAGCACTGAGCAACACCCAACGTGGCTTAGCACCCATAGCGGCCATATCGGATAAATTTACTGCAAGCATTTTCCATGCCAAATCTTCGGGTAAAACATCTTCAAAAAAATGTCTGCCTTTGACCAACATATCAGCGCTAAAACATAAATCAAATCCGTTACTTGGGCGAATAATAGCGGCATCGTCCCCTATGCCCAAAATCAGACCTTCCGATTTTTGTCGCTGCAAATATTGTCTGATAAAGTCAAATTCCGTCATATTTATCCAATATAACTATAACTTAGATTACCATATCTAATTTTGTGCCAGCTTAATGTTTGTCTGTTAACACGTCAAACATCAAACTTCAACATTATTTAGATATAAAACTCAATAAGTTAAAGGCCGTCTGAAAATATAAATTTCAGACGGCCTAATGTTTTCAAACCACTCTGAGCAGGTATATTTACAGATAGACGATTTCGCCTGTCCGCCCCCTGCTCTCTTGGCTTGCCCACCAAATAAATTGCGGCAGGACATCTTCGTAGTTTTTACGTTCGCTTTTCGATTCGCCCGGATGCGATTTAATACGTTGCGGCGAATTAATGGCACCCGGCACCAAAACATTGGCACGCAGGTTGTCAAATCGTTCCCACTCATCCGCAGCCACTTTACACAAATAATTGAGCGCGGCTTTGGAAGCACCGAAACCGCCCCAATAGGCTTGCGGTTTCTCGCCGTGGCTTTCGCCGACAAAAATCACAGAAGCGTCTTCGGATTGCTTCAACAATGGGAACAGCGCACGGGTCAAGCCCATAGGCGCAACGGTATTGATGCGGTATTGGTTGACCCATTCCGATACGGTTTGGAAGTCCAATGGCGACAAGGCATAGAAATAGCTGGCGCAATGCACCACGCCATCCAATTTTCCGCCGGTAGCTTCATCAATGGTTTCTGCAAACTGTTTAAATTCTTTTTCCTCAGCGCTCATCAAATCAAAGCAGATGGCAAACGGCTCTGGGCTGCCCGCAGCCACAATGGCATCATATACTTTTTCCAAACGCTTTTGATGACGCGCCACCAAAATGACAGTCGCTCCGGCCGCCGCATAGGCTTTGGCAACCTGCTCACCCAAGCCTTGGGATGCGCCGGTAACCAAGATGGTTTTGTCCGCTAATGTCGTCATGACTTTTCCTTGAACTTTATGGTTTCGGATATTGTATCGGCTTGGTAAGTTTTGTAAAGTCAAAAAGGCCGTCTGAACATTCAGACAGCCTCAGTTTATTCAAACCGCAAATCCAACATAAGCTTTTCAGCCGCTGCAAAGCCAGACTGAACCGCAGCCTCCAATGTTGCCGGATAGCGCGGATGGAGGTAGTCGCCGGCCGGATAAATACGGCGATGGTGCAACCATGAGAAATCAGGTTGTACAAAATCAACCGTTGCCGCCGTAGTCGCGCGTTTTCCCATAATAATGCGTACGGCTTCGGGCTTATCCAAATACGGACAAACCCGCTTAATGTCCGCATGAATTTTCTCGGCCAAATCTTTATCCTTCCAAGCCTCGGTGCAATCGGAAACGCTGATGACAACCGCAACTTCATTATCCGGCAAACCCAACGCCCCCCGATGCAGCACCCATTGCGCCGCACCATCGGCAAACCCGGTTAAAGGTGCAGGCAGTTTGACTGCTTGGGCATAACGCAAATAAACCGTGGTAATCGCATGATAGTGCAACGATTGATAGGCCGTCTGAATATAGTCAGGCGTATCTTCAGGCAGAAGTGCGTCAACATGATATGGCGCAACAGCCAAAATCACCGCATCAAATATTTCACCATTGATTTCAATTCGGCCATCAATATGATGGTTTAAATGGGAAACACGAGTTTCAAGATGTATCTTTGCACCATGCTTGTGCAGAAAATCCAAAGCCGGTTCGGCTACGATCCGCCCCAAATCCTGCTTAGGCAAAAGATAATCGCTGTTCGCCTTTTCAGACCATACGCCATCATTCAATACATTACATAAAATGCGCAACGATGCCTGTTCTAACGGCGTATTTAAAGCACCCCAAACCAAAGGTTGCCAAAATTGGCCAAGCAGGCTGCGGGGAACATTTCGTGTTCTCAACCACTTTGCAACCGTCAAATCGGTTTTATGATGAGCTGCCCAACGTCGCAATGCCGACATATCCGACAGCAATTTGATTTTCAATGAAAAAGAAAGATTTTTCGCACGCAGGATACCGACAAGCAAATACCAAGGTGCAGGCAGAGAGGCTGTCTGAAACTGCAATCCTTCATGGATGTACCATCGCAAAGGCTGGCGTAAAAAGGCTGATTCAGGTTGAATGCCAATATGTTGCATCAAAGTTTGAACACCATGATACGCACCCAACAAGATATGCTGCCCATTATCCAAAAAGCTGAATCCATCATTTTTCCCTGCCAAGGCACGCGCCCTACCGCCTGCCTGTCTCCCGGCCTCAAACAAAGCAATATCAGCTCGATGAATCAGGGAAACCGCCGCAGACAAACCTGCCCAACCGGCACCAATCACAGCAATTTTTGGACGCCGAATATTCATGGTTTAAATCCAAACAGCCAAGTTTTCAAAGCAATACGTTTTTTACGGGGAGAAGGAAGCGCAATTTTGTAAGTCAACACATTTTGCGCACCATCACGGTCAATTTCATTCAACAACGCATAATAAATAGCCGCCATAATCAGGCCGACTTTTTGAGATTTTTTATCTTCAGCCGGCAGAAGTAACATCGCTTCACGATAAGTTTCACGTGCCCTATTCACTTGAAATTGCATCAATTTTGCAAAATTGTCTGTCGGTTTGCACTGCATAATGACGTTGGCAGGTACGTCAAACTTCTGCATTTCCTCTATCGGCAGATAAATTCTTCCCTGTCGCGCATCTTCGCCCACATCGCGAATAATGTTCGTCAACTGCAAAGCCAAGCCCATTTTGTCCGCATATTCCAAAGTTTTCGGATTGGAAAAACCTAAAATCCGCGCAATAAGACAACCCACCACCCCGGCAACACGGTAGCAATACAGCTTTAATTCATCAAAACCACCATAACGAGCCTGCTCCAAATCCATCTGCATACCATCAATCAAAGCTTCAAATTCATTCTTCGGCAAGTCAAAATTTGACCGAATATCTTTTAAAGCTTGATGAACGGGATGCTCAGGCATCTCATTATTAAATACTTTCTCCAAATCACTGCGCCACCAATTCAACGTTATCCGAGCAACATTTGGATCGGTACAGCCATCAACCACATCATCTAGTTCGCGACAAAAAGCGTATAAAACAGTGATCGCATTCCGTTTTTCTAGCGATAAAAAACGAAAGCCGGATAAAAAACTGGAATGGCTTTCTGCAGCCTTTTGATGACAATAATCCAAAGCAAGCACTGTGTATCCTAAAAAATATCGTTATAAATAATTAGCAGGGATTTTATCTGTATTTAAAAAAGTACGCCAATATCAAATCTCATCTTACAACAAGGCCGTCTGAAAACTAATCTTAAGTATCTTTCAGACGGCCTAATATCCTACGTCGCCAATATCGAAACCAACAACATCACCACCAACAGCTGTATCAAAGAATAGCCCCTCTGCACAGTTGCCCTATTC